>NZ_JACJRC010000006.1 GCF_014697025.1 Alkalinema sp. FACHB-956
GTCAGCTCGAAATCGCTCGTCTGGTCGGACTGCGACCCTACAACGCGATCGCCTTCACCGGCCCGATCGCGGTGTTTGTCAGCGTCTTCCTGATGTACCCATTGGGCCAGTCTTCCTGGTTCTTTGCCCCGAGCTTTGGGGTAGCGGGGATTTTCCGCTTCATCCTGTTCGTGCAAGGGTTCCACAACTTCACGCTCAACCCCTTCCACATGATGGGAGTGGCGGGCATTCTGGGTGGAGCGCTGCTGTGCGCCATCCACGGTGCGACCGTTGAGAACACGCTGTTTGAAGATGGTGAAGGCTCGAACACCTTCCGTGCGTTCAACCCGACCCAAGCGGAAGAAACGTACTCGATGGTGACCGCGAACCGCTTCTGGTCGCAGATTTTCGGGATTGCGTTTTCCAACAAGCGTTGGTTGCACTTCTTCATGCTGTTTGTGCCCGTGACTGGGTTGTGGATGGCATCGGTTGGGATTGTGGGCATCGCGTTGAACCTGCGGGCCTATGACTTTGTGTCGCAGGAATTGCGGGCAGCGGAAGACCCTGAATTTGAAACCTTCTATACGAAGAACATTCTGTTGAATGAGGGGATCCGTGCTTGGATGGCTCCTCAAGACCAGATTCACGAACACTTTACTTTCCCCGAAGAGGTACTGCCCCGTGGTAACGCTCTCTAATCGCATGGTGGCGGGGAACCGGGACCAAGAATCCTCGGGATTTGCTTGGTGGTCGGGTAATGCTCGCCTGATTAATCTTTCTGGTAAGTTGCTCGGTGCTCACGTAGCCCACGCAGGTCTCATCGTATTCTGGGCTGGTGCGATGACCCTGTTCGAAACCGCGCACTTCATCCCTGAAAAGCCCATGTATGAGCAAGGTTTAATCCTGCTTCCTCACCTTGCAACCCTAGGTTGGGGCGTAGGCCCGGGTGGTGAAGTTGTTGATACCTTCCCATACTTTGTTGCAGGTGTATTGCACCTGATTTCTTCGGCGGTTCTCGGTCTGGGTGGGATTTACCACGCAGTTCGTGGCCCCGATACCCTGGAAGAATATTCCACCTTCTTTGGCTACGACTGGAAAGACAAGAACCAAATGACCAATATTATTGGTTATCACCTGCTGATGCTGGGTGGCGGTGCTTTGCTCTTGGTCGCTAAAGCCATGTTCTTCGGTGGCGTATACGATACCTGGGCACCCGGTGGTGGTGACGTTCGTGTGATTACGAACCCGACCCTAAACCCTGCGGTAATCTTTGGCTATCTCACCAAGGCTCCCTTCGGTGGTGAAGGCTGGATCATCGGGGTGGACAACATGGAAGACATCATCGGCGGTCACATTTGGATCGCGTTGATTTGTATCTTCGGTGGTGTTTGGCACATCCTCACCAAACCCTTTGGTTGGGCGCGTCGTGCATTCATTTGGTCTGGTGAAGCTTACCTTTCCTACAGCCTTGGTGCACTGTCCATGATGGGCTTCATTGCTTCCGTCATGGTGTGGTATAACAACACGGCTTACCCCAGTGAATTCTTTGGCCCCACTGGCCCTGAAGCGTCCCAAGCACAAGCGATGACCTTCTTGATCCGTGACCAAAAGCTGGGTGCTAACGTCGGTTCTGCTCAAGGCCCCACGGGTCTGGGTAAATACCTGATGCGCTCTCCCACGGGTGAAATCATCTTCGGTGGTGAAACCATGCGTTTCTGGGACTTCCGTGGTCCTTGGTTGGAGCCTCTGCGTGGACCTAACGGTCTGGATTTGAGCAAGATCAAAAATGATATTCAGCCTTGGCAAGTACGTCGGGCTGCTGAATACATGACCCATGCACCGCTGGGTTCCATCAACTCGGTGGGTGGCGTAGCAACGGAAATTAACTCCTTTAACTACGTGAACCCCCGCGCTTGGTTGGCAGCTTCCCACTTCATCCTTGGTTTCTTCTTCTTGATTGGTCACCTATGGCACGCTGGTCGTGCTCGGGCTGCGGTTGCAGGCTTTGAGAGAGGGATCGATCGTGAGAATGAACCCGCACTGTCTATGCCTAACCTTGACTAATCAACTAGTTCGATTGGATCAACAGGTTGATTTAAGTCTGGTTTAGACAAAGATGATAAAAAGGCTCCTTACAGGAGCCTTTTTATTTTTAGTCAAGCATTTTTGTTGGGATGAGTCGGGTCTTATTAGTTTGATTTTGGAGTTCTATGGATATACCGTTAGAGATGCTCTCAGTTGACTGACAGTTATCTACAACGCCTTGCTGTTGCGTGAGAAAAGAGTTGGTTATGAGGCATTCAGGCGGAATTCCAGGTGGAATTCGGTTGAGACAAGGTTCTAGGAGAGGAATAATTGCACTATCGGAACTCAGCTGATCATGACGCTGACTGCCATGACCAACAAAAGTGCTATGACCAACAAAAGTATGACAGCAATACCTATGACAGCAATACCTATACCAACAAAGAGTCATCTGAGCTGATGGCCAACGGAAAGACAAAAAAGCTTTGCAGTTAACTACAAAGCTTTCAATCAGAATCCATAGGGGAATCAAACTGTTGTCAAATCGGTAATACCTGCCAAATCGGAAATCTCATTCACCAATAAATGATCTAAATGACCTACCATTTCAGCAAGTTAAACTGCTCCATATCCACCGTGTCGCGGTTGCGGTAGATGGCTAAAACGATCGCGAGTCCTACAGCAGCTTCTGCAGCAGCGATCGCAATCACAAACGTCGTGAAGACTTGGCCTTTAATGTCTTGAGGATCTAGATAATTGGAAAACGCCATCAAATTGAGGTTGACAGCATTCAACATTAGTTCGATCGACATCAAAACCCGAACCGCATTGCGACTCGTTACCAAACCATAGACCCCAATGCAGAACAAAGCAGCTGCAATTAGAAGAAAGTACTGGAGTTGCATCGGTTGAATTCCTTACGCTTCAATTCCTAAACGAATAGAGAGGGATAAAGGTGATCAGGATTGGGGCGGTCTCATCTTGAAGATTCGTTACTTCTGCTCAGCCTTAGACGCTGCTACCAACTCCCGAGGACGTTCCGGCAACATAAGTGCTTCGTCTTCACCCTTCGAAGAGCGAATTTCCGGAATAAATTCCCGACGAGCCAACACGATCGCGCCAATCAGTGCCATCAGCAGCAACACCGACACCAGTTCAAAGGGCAACAAATAGTCGCTGAAGAAATGCAGCCCGATCGTTACAATACCGCTATCACCCGCTGGGACGAGAGGAGAAATGGCCCAAGGGGTTGAAACAATCATGGTTCCCAACAACGCAAACAGCCCAATACAAATTAAGGCCGTGGCTGCTTGACGCACAACCAGCCCTTTGACAGGCTTGAAGTCTTCACGCTTATTGACAAGCATGATGGCAAAGAGAATCAAAACGTTAATCGCACCAACATAGATCAGAATTTGAGCGGCTGCCACAAAGTCAGCATTGAGCAACAAATACAGTCCGGACATGCTGATGAAAACGCCCCCCAACAAAAATGCCGAGTAGACTACGTTACCTAATAAAACCACCCCAAAGGCGGATCCCAACATCATGATTGCTAGGAGGCCAAACGAGACGATTTGAACGCCTTCTGCTAGATTCACAACTCTTGCTCCCTCTCAAACCAGTCTTGAAACCGATACCAAACCCAGTCAGATTTTACTCAAAAAACGAGATAAAGACTTACTTGGCCTCTTCCGTCGGAGTGGCCGATGATTTTTTCAACGTAGCTGCAATCTCGTCAGGCCGCTGACCTGCCCGCTGCGAACCTGATGGCAAACCATGGGGTTCCACAACTCCCTTAGGTAGATAGGCAAATTCTCGCAGCGGCGTCACCATCGGATCGTTGGTCACCTTGTAGGGCAACCGTCCAAGGGCCACGTTGTCGTAGTTCAACTCGTGACGATCGTAGGCGGCCAGTTCATATTCCTCCGTCATAGACAGGCAGTTAGTGGGACAGTACTCCACACAGTTGCCGCAGAAAATACAAACACCGAAGTCAATGCTGTAATGACGCAGTTCCTTTTTCTTCGTTTCTTTGTTAAATTCCCAGTCAACAACCGGCAGGTTAATGGGACAAACCCGCACGCAAACTTCACAGGCAATACACTTATCAAATTCGTAGTGGATCCGTCCTCGAAATCGTTCTGAGGGAATCAGTTTTTCGTAGGGATACTGGACTGTCACAGGTCGCCGTTGCATGTGGTCAAAGGTGACCGACAATCCTTGGCCGATGTACTTTGCAGCTTGGACGGCTTCTTTGGTGTAGTCGCTGACTTGCTTAAGAAACTTCAGCATGGTTCACCTTCTATAATTCACCTTGCAAGGGAAACGGAATACGGAATTCATCACAAACCTTAGCCACCAAAGGCGACAGGGAAAGCGAGTTTCAGGCCAGCCGTGACCAACAAATTCACCAGCGAGATGGGCAATAGGAATTTCCATCCCAGATCGAGCAGTTGGTCAATCCGGACACGGGGAACTGTCCAGCGCATCAGAACGGCTAGGAAGACTAAGGCATAGGCTTTCACCAAGGTCATCACAATCCCCAGGGAAGCTGTAATCACCTGTAACCAAGGGGTCGTTTCACTAACCCCGACTAGGTTAGCCAACCAACTTACGGGAACAGGAGATTCCCACCCCCCCAGGTAGAGAATTGCGACCAATAGCGCAGACAGGGTGAGATTTACGTAGGAGCCCAGATAGAATAGGGCAAACTTCATACCGGAATATTCTGTCTGATACCCAGCGACCAATTCTTCTTCTGCTTCCGGCAGGTCAAAGGGCGTCCGTTCACATTCTGCCAACGCTGCAATCCAGAAGATGATGAACCCCACAGGTTGCCGCCAAATATTCCATCCCAACAGACCATAGCCCGACTGCTGCTGCACGATATCGATCGTGCTGAGCGAGTTGGACATCATCACGATCGCCAAGACTGACAAAGCTAGCGGAATTTCGTAGGCCAGTGATTGAGCCGCGGCCCGCAATCCCCCCAAGAGCGAATACTTATTGTTGGAGGCATAACCTGCCATCAACAGGCCGATCGGCACAATGCTGGAAAAGGCAATCCAAAGGAACACCCCCATCGTCACATTGGTGATTACCAAGTTCTGTCCGAAGGGCACAATTAAATAGGATAAAAACACCGGGATCACCACAATCATGGGCCCCAAGGTGAATAGCAAGCGATCGGATTTGGCCGGAATGACATCTTCCTTAAAGATCAGCTTCAAGCCATCCGCAAGGGGGGCAAGAATCCCCAAGGGGCCAATAAACTCTGGGCCAATCCGTTGCTGAGCTGCCGCCGAAATTTTTCGTTCCAGCCAAACCGCCACCAAGACGGCCACCGTTGAGGCAACCAGCATAATTAACATAGGTAGGGGCATCCACAGCGCCTTGGCAGCACCTGCTGGAATCCCCAAACCCCGAAGCGATTCAATAAACGTTCCTTGAAGATCAATTCCTGGGTTCATTGCTTCCCACTGGCATCATCATCAGTCCGTACCACGGGTTTATCTGATTAACTCGATTGGTCAATGGCGATCGCTCAAGCTAGGTCGATAAACTCCCCTGACCAGTATATCTTCCTATCGTGGTCTGAATTGCGACCTATGCAAAGGATTTGTCCTTAGATGAGGATTGGGAAAATACTTTGGTTCCTGAATCCATTGAGAGTCCAAGCCGGTTTCCTATCACAAACAAAAATAAACCCCCAGATTTTGTCTGAGGGCTGGAGTTCCTGAAAATCGTCACACCTTCATCCTGGCAAGTTTTTCTTTTTTCGTGAAGAGGGGCGAGACCCATCACGACGGTTTTAAAACCTTAGGTTTATCGGTGCTCGATCGGAACGTAGGGCGCACTGTGAAGCCCCGTATAGATCTGAGTTGGACGGAAAATGCGGTTTTCCGCCAGTTGTTCCTTCCAGTGAGCCAACCATCCAGCAGTCCGGGAAATGGCAAATACGGGCGTAAACAAATCCGTAGGAATACCGAGTTTTCGGTAAACCAAGCCAGAGTAAAAGTCTACGTTGGGATAAATGCCTCGGTGTCCCAGTTTTTCTGCAACAACCTGCTCCATTTCAACCGCAATATCGTAGTACTTATCTTGGCCAAACTTAGCAAATAGCTGTTCGGCCAACTCCTGCAAAATATTGGCCCTCGGATCCTTTACTTTGTAAACCCGATGACCGAAGCCCATGATCTTCTTCTTATGTTCCAGGCAATGATCCAAGTAAGGACGTACATTTTCAACGGATCCGATTTCTTCTAGCATGAGAATCACTTCTTCCGCCGCTCCACCGTGCAGAGGGCCTGCCAGCGTTCCCACCGCCGAGGCAATGACTGCATAGGGATCCGTCAGTGTGGAAGCGGTCACCATCGCAGAAAAGGTGGAAGCATTAATCGTGTGTTCTGCGTGTAAGGTCAAGCAAACATCAAAAATATGAGCTGCTAAAGGATCTGGCTCTTGCTCATTCAACATGTAGAGAAAATTCGCAGCATAGCCCAAATCATCCCGAGGTTGCACTGGATCGTTCCCCTTCCGCATGAGTTGGAATGCCGCCACCATCGTGGGAACTTTAGCGAGTAGCCGCACGACCGCTGCTCGAACATAGGTCGGATCATCTAACGCTCGACGGGAGTAAAACAGACCCAGGGCTGCAGCACAGGCCTGGAGGGCATCCATGGGGTGGCCACTTTCCGGGAAACATTTCATCATGTCCCGAATGCGGTATTTCAACCGTCGATGGTAGCGAATTTCAGTCTCAAAGGCCCCGAGATCCTCTGCACTGGGCAACTCGTTCCAAATTAAGAGGTAGGCTGTCTCTAAAAAGGTACTTTTCTCAGCAAGTTCCTGAATAGGGATGCCCCGATACTCCAGAATTCCCTTTTGCCCATCAACAAAACTGATACTGGATTGGGTTGCGGGAACGCCTTCTAAACCAGCGCGGTATTCGCAAACTGTCATGGGGACACCGTCTTACTGCAATATTTCAACTATATGCAGTTAAATTATCAGATTTTACCGGAGGATGGGGGGAGACTCTCGGAGAAAGAAGCGTGGTGATGTCAGGAGATGGGATATAGAGTTTATTGCCAAAAAGCACATCTTATTACCAAAAAGCACATCCCTGCGATCGCCTTCCTTCTCTCCCTCACCTAAGAAATCCTCGATCGGGCGCTGGTTACAAAGGTTCATAATCACCAGTAGTTCATAATCACCGCCAGTTCACAGTTGTCACCAATCCACAATCGCCACATACCATACTTGGATTGAGATTAGTGGCTCAAACTTCAAAAAATGATAAAAAATTTGCCGTTTTTTGTAAAAGGCAATATTATGAAGTTATAAAGATTGACAATTCCCTTCAATTATCAATTGAACACATTCGGTTGAATTGATTCAGTTGAACAAATTCAGTTGAACAAACCTAGTCGTCAGAAGCAGTCCTACAGGTCAGTCCTGTGTCATCTGGGCTACCGCAGTCTGGGCTGAACCAGCATATATGTATGTGCAATGGCGACTTTTGTCCTTTCTCATTAAGGAGCTATATGCCTCAGAGACATTCCTATCGTCGGTCTCACCAAGCTAGTCAAGAATCCAATCATTCCTTTGCCCACGGAGAATCCCGCCCTGATAAAAGTTGGGCCGCCTCGCAGCGTAGAGGGCATCGTCCCCCCCAAAAGAGTTTGACACAGTTAATTGAACAAGACGCGCCTCTTGGCGATCACAACCATCTAGTGCTAATGTACGGCCCATTTCAAGCAGAGTGGGTGCCCGAAATTGGGCAAGGGGTTGCAACCTGGTTAAAAGATTGTATCCATAAGCATGGCATTCCCAGTCTCGTTCGATTCGACTATCGCCGCAGGGCACAAGTGTTTCGCCGTGACCAGTTTCAACCTTGGTTTGACCAGTTAATGGAGGCTTCCTAGGTCGCCTTACCGGAATCAGTGGCTTAACCGGAAGATTCCTACAAAATTGACTTTCCAATGGCAGGATTCAGCGCAGGATTTAAGAAGTCGTTTCGACTGCCCAATTTTCTCAGTTTGTGAGGGCACGACAGCATCACGACCTCAGTCGGTTGAAGAACAGTAGGTTAAAAAACAGTAGGTCGCAAAACGTTAGGCCGCAAAGCATTCAGTCAAGCAGCCTAAATTGAGTGCACAAGTTGAGTGCACAAGCTAGTTTTCTATCCCAGTTGTTTTTTGTTCTGCACAGTACCATTGCTAACTGCAACCCAAACTGAGGGTATCTAGTCGTGTTTTGCAGTGGTTCATGCAAGAACTGGGTGAGTTGTCAAATTCCAATTTGTTGGGGTGTTAAAGGGTTAGAGCCATTGTCTCTAGCCCTTTGGTGTATCTAGTGGAACCACCATAGACATGAACTGTGATCTTCTTCTTCAGGGTGGGCGAGTTTTAGTGACGCCCGATCGCTGGATTTCGGCTGATATTGCAATTTCCCAGGGACAAATTGTTGCGATCGTCCCCAATGTTTCAACGACTTCCGAGTCAGCAATTCCTGACACGATCGCATCAAGTGCATCAAGTCCATCAAGTCCAACAGTTGCATCAAATTCTGAGGTCGATGGCACTGGAGCGGGGATAGCAGCCCAGCAGATTTTAGATGTGACAGGTAAACTCATCAGTCCTCCATTTGTGGAATCCCATATTCATCTGGACTCTGCATTAACCGCAGGAGAACCCAGGTGGAATCAAAGTGGCACGCTGTTTGAAGGAATTGAAATTTGGCGCGATCGTAAACGCAATCTATCCCTAGAGGATGTTAAACAGCGGGCGATCGCGACCCTCAAGCAACAGGCAATGCAGGGCGTTCTCTTTGTGCGCAGCCATGCTGATGTCAGTGAACCGAGTCTAACGGCTCTCCAAGCCCTTCTCGAAGTTCGTGAGGCAGTCAAAGATTGGATGACCTTGCAAGTTGTAGCCTTTCCCCAAGATGGGATTTATGGCAGTCCTGGGAATGAAGCTTTGCTGGAAGAAGCGCTGAAGCAGGGGGCCGATGGCGTAGGGGGCATTCCCCACTACGAGTTGACGCGGGAAGATGGCGTGCGATCGATCCAGCGGATTTTTGAACTTGCTGAGCAGTACGATCGCTGGATTGATATTCACTGCGATGAGATTGACGATGACCAATCCCGCTTCCTAGAAGTGGTGTCTGCCTGTGCATTGCGGCGAGAGATGGGCGATCGCGTGGCAGCGAGTCACACCACCGCCTTTGGTTCCTATAACAACGCCTACGCCTTTAAACTGCTGGGCTTTTTGCAGCGATCACGGATTAATTTCATTGCTAATCCGTTGATTAACATTACATTGCAAGGACGTACAGATAGCTATCCCAAACGGCGCGGTGTGACCCGAGTCAAGGAGCTATGGCAAGCGGGTTTAAATGTCAGTCTGGGGCACGATTGCGTGCAAGATCCTTGGTATTCCCTAGGAACGGGCAATATGTTGGATGTAGCGATGATGGCCATTCATGTCTGCCAAATGACAGGCACAGCGGAAATCGATGCCTGTTACAACATGGTGACTTGGAATGGGGCAAAAACCTTGGGCGTCGCGGATCAGTACGGGATTGCCATCGGTCAGCCTGCCAATTTACTGGTGCTGGATGCTGGCGATCGCTACGATGCTTTGCGGCGTCGAGCCACGGTTCAAACCGTGATTTCCCAAGGCCGAATTCTCGCGGAAACCCCTCCTAGTCATCCCGTATGGCGAGGCCAGAACTGAGGCCGTCACGAAAGAATCTAGGCAGCGACTAAAGAATCTGGTACAACGGACAAGACTCCCGTGAATCTCCACATGAGCTGCACGGAAGAATTTCATTGTTCAGGAAGCTGCTGTATGCAAGGTGCTGCTCGATCGTCCGATCTCTCCAAGGCAACCTATTACTGGGGATTGTTAGGGATTTTTATCATTTCCCTCGGTTTACGATTTTGGGGGCTAGAGCGCTTAAACACCTTTGTATTTGACGAGGTTTACTACGCGAAGTTCGCCAATAATTACCTCACCCATACGCCATTTTTCAATGCCCATCCGCCCTTGAGTCAATACCTCATCGCGATCGGGATTTGGTTGGGCGAAAAGTTACCCTTTGGAGATGGGGTCACCAATTCCCTGACGGGTTCAGTCCTAAAAACCTGGAGCTATCGCTGGTTAAACGCCTTGACAGGCTCCCTGATTCCCCTAGTAATTGCAGGACTGGTCTATCAGCTGAGCGATCGACGACGATTTGCATTCATTGCAGGGTTAATCGCAGCAATTGACGGTTTATTTCTAGTTGAATCCCGTTATGCACTGAATAACGTTTATTTAGTATTATTCGGTCTATTGGGTCAAATTTGTTTCCTGATCGCTGTTCGGATTCATTCATCACTCCAAAAATGGCTTTGGCTCTTTCTTGCAGGCTTAATATTTGGCTGTGCAGCTTCGATTAAATGGAATGGACTGTCTTTTTTGTTAGGAATTTATGGAATTGTAGGGGCGGCATGGCTACTTAAAGGGATGGTTCATTTCAAAAATGGCTCCTTGTCACCTAGCTCCTTGTCACCTAGCTCCTTGTCACCTAGCCTAACGGCACAAGAAGCAATCCCTGGAAACCTGCTACACCCGGTACACAATAACTTACCATCGGCCTCGCCATCTAACGCCCCGATCGCGCCTCCCACCCCAGTCAATCTTTGCCAATCCATAACACAGCTTCCCCCGATCGCGCTGATTCTCGGGTTGGTCATTCTCCCGATCGTCACCTATCTGGTACTGTGGCTCCCCCATTTACAACAAAACCCCAACCCTGGACTGTGGGAGATGCAACAACAGATTTGGAATTACCACCGGGGCAAAAATGTCATTGGACAAGTGCATCCCTACTGTTCTAACTGGATCAGTTGGCTCATCATGGGCATTCCCGTCGCTTATTTTTACCGCACGGGCATCAGCCCCTACGAATTTCTGCAACCCAATGCACCGTCTACCGGATCTGAAACACCGATTTACGCCGTTCACGCCATGGGCAATCCGTTTCTATGGTGGATGACGACGATCGCAATCTTGTTCACGATCGGGACAGTCCTAGTTCGCTTGGGCAAGGGAATGGCGGCACTCACTCATCATCCATCAACTCAGAGCCAATCAATTTTATTGACTAATCGATTTTGGATTTTGCTTTATTTAGTCATGAACTATGCAGCCAATCTTCTTCCTTGGATGAAAATTAGCCGTTGTGCATTTATCTACCACTACATGGGGGCTTCAGTATTTGCCATGATCGCCCTAGCATTATGGTTGGATCTCGCCCTGCGTTACCCCAATTCCCCTTCAAGCAATTTCGCCAAGAGTTGCATTACCCTGTCGATCGTGGGATTTATTTGGTGGATGCCGATTTATTTGGGATTGCCCTTGGCCTCTTCACAGGATTACCGACTGCGCATGTGGTTTGATCTGTGGATTCAGGGCCGCCCCGTTCAAACCACCCCCGCACCGGAAGCAACCACGCATCGCTTGAGCCCTTAAAGTTTCCACAGGTCGCTTCTACCGATCGGGGGTCACCAGACCGGAATCAACCAAGCCCGGAATCACCGATGCTTGAGCAGTAGGCGATAGACCGGATCGCCATCCCGCAGCGTGGCCAATTCCCGTTCCGTCGGTACCAGCATGGGATTGGTGTCTAGCCAGTCGATCGATTGCAATTGAAAGGCCGGGTGATTACCAAAACGATCGCGCATTTCCTCCGCCACTTCCAACACATCGGATTGAATAAACACCTCAGTTCCAGGGGCCATAAAATCCGCTAAGTCCTGGACTAAGGGCGGCTGTACAACCCGTCGCTTATGGTGCTTCTTCTTGAACCATGGATCGGGAAATTGGATAGTGACCCGTTGCAACTGTCCCGGAACCAAAGATTGCAAGAGCGGTCGCAGGGTTTTGTTGGCATTACAGGCTAAGAAATGTAAATTTTTCAATCCTTGCTCGTCCCGCCACTCGTTGGCATGAACCACCAGGGGCGATCGAATTTCCAGGCCCAGGTAATTCCAACTTGGATCCGTTTGAGCCATTTTTTGCAAAAATCGACCTTTGGCACAGCCGATATCCAGATGGAGCGGACGGGATAAATCGGCGTAAACTGACTCCCAGTGAGGGATTTCAGTGGGTTGTTGGTACTTTAGTGCCAACGGATTGACATGTTCACGAACCCGGATCAGGGACATAGTCTTGATGCGTATACGTAGGACTTAAGATAGAGAACCGCTACATTCCGACTTCTTAAGTTACCACTTGAGACCGTTGCTAGAAAATTTGGGAACCCATTAACTTAGAGGCAGTGGATTTCATCCTTGCTGACACTTCTTCTTCCCTGTTTTTGAAATTAGTCAGTGAACTTCTATGAGTCTGAATTTTCGCTTTGCGGTTGTTAGTGACATCCATGCTGCGCTTCCATCCACCGTTTGGCAGCATCCCAGTCGTATGCACTTGGTAGAAGTGGGAATTCCAGCTCTAGAAGTGGTATTAGAGCGGTTGAAGGATCTTGACCTAGATTTTCTGCTGATTCCAGGAGACCTGACCCAGCATGGGGAACCGGAAAATCATCAGTGGATGGCTCAACGGTTGGCACAGTTGCCCTACCCCGCCTATGTGATTCCAGGCAACCATGATATTCCGGTGATGGAAGCGAATGAGCAGTCGATCGCCTACTCAGAGTTCCCTCACTTTTATCGCGCCTTTGGCTATGAGGATCCCCGCTCCCATGACTATAGCCATGAGATTTTACCTGGGGTGCGGTTAATCGGGCTGAACTCCAACACCTTTGATGCCCAAGGCAAACAGGTGGGACGACTGACGGAGGCACAACTCGTCTGGCTAGAAGCGGTGTTGGCTCAGTCCACCCATGAATTTGTCATGGTGATGATCCACCACAATGTTTGCGAGCACATGCCCCAGCAATCCCAGCAGCCCCTCGGCAAGCGCTACATGTTGGAGAATGCAGCGGAATTGCGTCAACTGTTACAAACCTATAACGTCAATGTAGTCTTTACCGGGCACCTCCATATCCAGGATGTGGCCTTGCAGGATGGCGTTTACGACATCACAACGGGTTCGCTCGTCAGCTATCCCCATCCCTACCGGGTGTTTCAATTTCAGACCGATCGCCAAGGCCGCCACTGGCTCCATATGGACTCAGGCCGGGTAGAAGCGATTCCTGAATGGCAAACCTTAGCCCAGGATACCCACCGCCTCATGAGCGATCGCAGCGCCTCCTACATGTTGCAACTCCTCATGCAACCACCGCTCAACCTACCCCAAGCAGAAGCGGAAGGGCTCGTTGGTGACTTACAGCAGTTTTGGCCTTCGGTTGCCAATGGCGATGCCGTCTTTGATTTTGCCCACTTCCCAGAGCCAGCCCGGAGCTATTTTGCAGCCTTTAGTAGCCATGGGGCGATCGATAACCAAGCGTCCCTCCATGTTGGCCAGAGTCGAGGGGCGGACAGTCATCGGAAGTCCTACGATTTACAACCTTGGTCTCTCTATGCCTGTCCCCTCTTTTTCCAACCCCCTCAGACAGAAGAACACGCCGTTGAGTTGACTTCCCATAACGTCGTAGGGCATACTGGATAACTGGCGTTTATTTGCTCGGATCAGGTTTTGACCGAAATGCCTCATCCGCATTCGATGGGCTACCTGTACGGCAGTTTAAGGACAAAGACAATGGCATACGCAATTATTGAGACTGGCGGTAAGCAAATGCGGGTTGAACCCGGTCGCTTCTACGATGTAGAGCGCTTGGTTGGCGACGCAGACACCGCGATCACGATCGACAAAGTTCTCTTTGTCAGCAACGACGGTGCAATTACAGTCGGTCAGCCCACCGTCTCTGGTGCAACGGTGCAAGGCAAAATTTTGAAACAGTTCCGAGCTAAAAAGGTACTGGTTTACAAAATGCAGCCCAAGAAAAAGACCCGCAAAAAGCGGGGTCACCGCCAAGAGCAAACCCGTCTGCTGATCGAGTCAATCACCGTCGGCGGTCAAACTATTTCTGCGTAAAATTCTGCGCAGAGGTCGCTCCAAACGTAGGCCGTTAGACCATAGGTTTTAGACGAGTAATTCGGTTAAAGCCTATCCAAGACGGAAAACTTTTGAAGTTTTTTCAGCAGATTTGAGAGGAAACCATGGCTCATAAGAAAGGTACAGGTAGTACAAGAAACGGTCGCGACTCTAATGCCAAACGCCTCGGCGTGAAGCGCTACGGTGGCGAAGTGGTTAAAGCGGGTAACATTATCGTTCGTCAACGGGGCACCAAAATCCACCCCGGTAACAACGTGGGTCGTGGTAGCGATGACACATTGTTTGCCCTTGTTCCCGGTGTTGTCACCTTTGAACGCTTGGGTAAGAGCAAGAAGAAAGTCAGCGTTTATCCTGTAGAAGCTTGCGCTAATTAGTTGCGCTAACTCTCTAGTTGCGCTAACTCTCTAGTTACGCTAACTGTAAGGTTTGCTGGCTGATAGGCAACTCGCCTAACAATCAACAAACCTAGCAATCGAAAACTTCCTAGCCGACGATAATCAAGGGGTTAACGGGGTATCTGCTCAGTTCTCCAATCTGTCTTTAGGATGAAACAAAAGGAGGAAAGTGCATGTCGGCTTTCCTCTTTTTATTTGCATTGATTTGGTTAATCTACATTACTGGTTGATTTGCATTAAGTTGATTTGCATTGACTGGCAATGGTTCAGGTTGATGGGGACGACTCATTTCGATGGGTTTTCCTCATTTGAGATAGGTCGCGCTACACTCGAAGACGAGTGACGCAGTGAGGCATACAGCATGAGGGACGACAGCGGAACCCTGTTTGAGCGATGGGTCGCCCCCGTATTACAACACTTCTTACTCGATCGAGAGGAGCTGCAAGCACAGCAGGACAGTATTGACTGGGATAGTGCCTTAAGCCAATTCACCAATCCACAGATCATCTATCCTCGCTACTATCGTGAACTTTCATGCCATGGCTTTACCGATGGCTACCTGTGCCCGGAAGCCGCCGTTGCCTACGATGCCATCACCCAATATGCATTACCCCCGAATGAAGATTGGGTCAGACAGGGCGTCATTGATGCAATTCAAAGCCACCCTAGCCGCATTCTCGACTTGGGGTGTGGGACGGGTTCCACCACCTGTCGGTTGAAAGAAGCCTTTCCCAGTGCTGAAGTGGTGGGGCTGGATTTGTCGCCTTACATGTTAGCGATGGCTGAACAAAAAGCCTTGGAAGCGCAATTGAACCTCCACTGGCGGCATGGAAAAGCAGAGCAAACCGGATTTCCAGATAATTCCTTTGATGTTGTCACTGCGTCACTGTTGCTCCACGAGTTGCCCCCTGCGATCGCCCAAGCGGTACTCCAGGAAGCCCATCGAGTCTTGCGATCGGGGGGTGAAATCATTCTATTAGACTGCAACCAAAAAGCCCTGCGCCAAACCTCTTTTATCACGACTCTCTTTGAAGAACCGCACCTAGAAAACTATGCGGCAGAAAGCTTGGATGCTTGGCTCGGAGCTGCCCAGTTTGGCTTTGTACGCACGCAAGATCACTGGCTCGTTCATCAAATTAGCCGGGGGGTTAAAGGGGTTCATTACCCCAATCCGGAGGAAGCGTTGTTTGCCGATTTAGAAGCATTGGAAGATCTGGAATGGGCGGTAGGATGAGACAATTGGGCGAAGATAGCGCAATGGGCAACGCTGTCGCAAGGCGATCGCTTGACGATCAACGATCGCTGATCGAACAGTATCGTGTAGCCTCATACTTCTACAATGACTCAATCTGAGTCACGCATTCATAACTCAATCTGGGTCACGCATTTTCAGGGACGACGTTAGAATTTTCAGGGACGACGTTAGAACAGGTATGACTTTAAAAGCCGTTTTATTTGACTTTAATGGCGTCATTATTAATGATGAACCCCTCCATGCCAAGCTGGTTGAACAAATTCTGCTGGAGGAAAACCTTATTCTTAAACCCGGTGAATTTAAGCAGTATGGACTCGGGCGCAGCGATCGAGCTTGCTTTACCGATTTATTTAATCTCCGGGGACGGGTTCTCACTGAGTCGTTGCTGACTTCTTTAATTCAACGTAAGGCCGAGGCCTATTTCAAACAATTAGCAGAACTGGAAAAACTCCCGACTTATCCGGGGTTAGAAGACTTCATTTTCAAAGTACGCGCGGCCAATTGCAAACTCGCGATCGTCAGTGGGGCGCTGCGATCGGAAATTGACTGGATTCTGCAACGCAGTCATCTTCAGCAATGTTTCACCGTCATTGTTGCGGGGGATGACATTACCACAAGCAAACCCGACCCAACGGGCTATCTTTTAGCCGTCGATCGCTTGAACCAAGAGTTCCCTGATTTGCATTTGCAGCCTTCGGAATGCCTGGTGATCGAAGATACCTTTGCGGGGATTCAAGCGGCTAAAAATGCCCAGATGCCAGTCGTAGGCGTAGCCAATACCTACCCCTTTCATATGATGCAACGGCGGGCTAACTGGGCAGTGGATTATCTGTCGGATATCGAGTTCGATCGCCTGCAAGATCTCTATGCCAACCCAACTGCGGCTTAAATTTCAATTCACCAGCCGAATGGATTCAGTATGGATTCAGCAGAGATCACCCATCGCGTAGAGATGACAAATAGCAAGACCGCTCCAAATTGCAAAATGTGTAACCAAATCTAAATACGGGCATTATAGGGGGACATTCCCCAGGGTTTCCATGTATCTGCATGTCTACTCAGAAAATTCCCCTCGATGCCTTGCAGAAAATTCGGCAGTACATTAAATCTAATGTTGTTTTGCCAGAATCCGAAAATCATCCATGTCGGCTGCCGAAGCTAGAAATGGGCAGCTCCAGCTTTGCAGTACCTGAACCAGATTCCTTGGTGGGATTGGGCGATTTATTTCGGGTGGGTGCCACTTTGGAAGAAGGGGTTCCCATGCCAAATAATCAGGGTCGCTGGTTCCTGAGCATGATTGATCCTGGTGCAGTTTTCATGAAACTTCCCGGACTATCGTTGCAACCAGAGTTCCGTTTAGTGACCTATCTCTATCGGCTGGGCGAAGAAGGCTGCGGTAAGCTGTGGGCCGTTCCAGAACACCTGAGTTGCACCGCTCAGCTCGAACAAGCACTCCCAGAAATCCACCAAGCTGAACAACCTCCCCACCCCCAGGGCGCACTAGACAACTGGATGGCGTCAGTGCAGGGCGATCGCACGCCTGCGTCCTTTCTCATTGCCTCACTGCTCCGACGGGAATTCAATGAATTGGGAGCCTTGGGCAAAGCGGCAGTCTGGAGTAAGCATCAGTTAATTAGTGCGGTGCCCCAGCAATTACAGTGGCAATGGCGCAATGAACCGATCAAAGATTTATCCCCCAAGGTGAAGGTACTACCCGATGGACGGGCAGTGGTGGAATTCTTTACCTGCCGCTTGACGCCTTCGATCGCCCTATTCCAGCATTTGGATCAATACAAAGCCGATCAATACATTGCTCAAAGTATCGATCGGCCCATTGCAGTCGGTGAACGCCGAAAAGCGGCACCAACGGCCCAGTAACTCGTTCGGCTGAATAGCAACTCGTTTAGCCAACTACCGTTGAAACCGACTTCAGCAGATCAGTCATCATAAATCCCGGTGGGTGAAGGGCTTAGCCTCTTTACCTGCATAGGTAGCGGCAAGATGACCTGCCCCCACCATTTGGTATTTATAGGTCACTAAGCCTTCAAGGCCCACGGGGCCACGGGGTGGCATTTTTTGGGTACTGATGCCGACCTCCGCTCCAAAGCCATAGCGAAATCCGTCGGCAAAACGGGTGGAACAGTTTTGATACACCCCAGCAGCATCGACCTGGCCCATAAAGGTGGCAGCAGCAGCGGCATCTTCAGTCACGATCGCTTCAGTGTGGCGGGAGCCGTAGGTATTAATGTGATCGATCGCAGCAGCCAAGGAATCCACAACCCGAATGGCCAAAACGAGATCGCTGTATTCCGTGGCCCAATCCGTTTCCGTGGCAGACTGTATTCCCGGCAAAATCTGTTGGGTTGGAGCATCGCCCCGCAGTTCCACCTGTTTGCTTTGCAGGGCTTGGGCGACTTGGGGAAGGAACACGTCAGCGATCGATTGATGGACAAGTAGCGTTTCGATCGCATTGCAGGCAGCCGGATACTGGGTTTTCGCATCCACCGCGATCGTCACCGCCTGGGCCAAATCCGCCGCCGCGTCCACATAGAGATGACAAATGCCATCCGCATGGCCCAGCACCGGAATCCTTGTGTTCTCCTGGACAAAGCGGACAAAGGAGTTGGATCCTCGAGGAATAATCAAATCCACGTACTGATCCAACTTGAGCAGCGCCAGGGTTTCCTCCCGAGTCGTCAACAATTGCACACTATTGGGATCTAATCCCGCCCTTTGCAAGCCTTGGTGAATGGCCTTGACTAAGGCTTCGCAGGAATGCACAGCCTCCTTGCCGCCCTTGAGAATCACCCCGTTGCCCGACTTGACCGCAAGACTAGAAATCTGCATGACTGCATCCGGGCGCGCCTCAAAGATCACCCCCAATACCCCTAAAGGACAGGACAGCCGCTTCATCACCAGTCCCGCATCCAATTCCCGATGGAGTTGGATTTGCCCGATCGGATCCGGTAGCTTAGCCACATCCCGCACCCCAACGATCGCGCTTTGTAACTTCGCTTCGTCCAACTTGAGCCTTGCATACAACGCCGAGGAGATACCATCCCGCTGGGCCGCTTCGCAATCCGCTTGATTAGCCGCCAAAATTGCGGGTGCTTGGGCGGCTAGGGCATCGGCGATCGCGTGGAGGGCTTGATTTTTGGCTTCGGTCGCCTGGGACGCCAGCGATCGAGCGGCGGTACGGGTCTGTTGCGCCAGGGTGAGAAGATCGGGCTGAGCCTGAAGAGCAGTCATAGTTGCGCGAGGTGAATCTTGATGGTTGCAATTTTTATCTTTCTAGATTAGCGGTTTGGGGGAATCTTTGTTAGAGTGAAGTCGTTATGAGTTTGTATAGAATATCGGAGTGAAGCACGATGGCACGCATTGAAGCCCTCCCCCTCAGCCAAATTCGCCGCCCCTTGCCTCGTAGTAATGATCCTGCTAAGGTACAAGCCCTCATGGCCTCGATCACGGAAATTGGCTTACAAGAACCGATCGAAGTGCTGGAAGTGGAGGGTGAATATTACGGCTTCTCTGGCTGTCACCGCTATGAAGCCTGCACCAGACTGGGCCACGAAACCATTCTTTGTCGGATTCGGCGGGCACCTCGATCGGTATTGCTCCGTCACCTAGCCTAGGTGCCATCGATGAATAGAGACTGTCTTTCCACGAGTTAGACCATGTTCCAGCGTTGGCACTACAATCAAAGGCGTAATTTTTGGTGTGTGGCTCGAATGGCGATCCGTTTGCTGCGTCCGGCTTCCTATATTGGGTTGGTGAGTTCCTGTGCGATCGGGGGGCTGGTGCCCGTAGCCCAAGCCCAAGCACCGCAAGATGTTGAGCTACAGATCGGCATTATTCAGCGATTTGGGGATAAGGGAGCCAAGGACAAGCTGACCCTCCAAGCCTTACCGGGGGATCAACTCACGATCAAAATTCCGGCCAACGATGGCAAGGTGCAAACCCTGACAACCAACGCGTTAACCCTGGAAATTGCCCTCCAGCCGTTGCCGAAACCACGGGTGGAAGAGCGGGTCATCTTCAGCACCCATCGCAGCTTTGAAACCGCAGAGGAGCAAGCCCTAGAGTGGCGCAAACGGGGCATTGAAGTGGAAATTGCCCAACCCGATCGCTGGCAAGTTTGGGCCAAACGGGGGGTTTACAAAACGCCCACTGTACGGCGAATGCTGGTGCAAAATTTGCAAGCCCAGGGCGTTAAAACCGCACAACTGGAGACCCAAACGCTGAAGGAAGTTCCCCGCGCGACGTTTGTGCTGAGTGGCTTGAAATATACCCGCGATCGCCTGGAAATTTCGTCCAGCAAGGGCATGATTCAGGTCGATCGGGAGAAAGATGATGCCCCCAATCGCACCTTTGCCGGAAGCCTCAAGCTGCAACCCAACGCCTATGGCACCTACAGCTTGGTCAACTTGGTTAACCTGGAGACGTACTTGCGGGGTGTCGTGCCCTATGAAATTGGCACCGGAGCGCCCAAAGCCGCCATGGAAGCCCAAGCCATCCTCGCCCGTACCTACGTCCTACGGAATTTGCGGCGGTTTGCGATCGACAATTATCAACTGTGTGCCACCACCCAATGTCAGGTGTACTTTGGCTTGAACGGCGTCACGGCAGCCACCGATCAAGCGATCGCGACGACTCGGGGCATGGTTTTGACCTATAAAAATGAGCTAGTGGATGCGTTGTATTCCTCGACTTCGGGAGGGGTAATGGCTCCATTCCATGAAGTGTGGCGTGGCAAAGAGCGCCCTTACTTGATGGGTAAACTGGATTCGGTCAATGGGCTATGGAATTTAATGGAACGGCCCCTGTCCGATGAAAATAATCTGCGGGACTTTTTGAAGCTCACTCAGGGATTTAACGAATCGGAAGAGTCTAGCTATTTCCGTTGGAAGGTAGAAGCATCCCTGGAGAAAGTCACCCAAGACCTCCAAAAGTATCTCAAAAGCATTCGCCATCCCCTCGCAGGCTTTACCACCATTCAAGATATGCAAGTGGTTGAGCGATCGCGGGTGGGGCGGGTCATGAAAATGGCGGTGCAGACGAATTTAGGGTTTGTGGTGCTAGAGAAAGATGATGTGCTGTTGGCCTTTGAATCCCCCAATAGCATGTTGTTTTATTTCGATCCCATTCTGGAAAAGCCCCGCAAGCTCAAGGGCTATACCTTTGTGGGCGGAGGACTGGGCCATGCAGTGGGCCTTAGCCAATATGGGTCTTACCATTTGGCCAAGCAAGGCTACAGCTACGATCGCATTCTCAGCTTCTATTTCCCAGGCACCCAGCTACAACCCCTCAATTCCTCGATCACCTTCTACCGAGAACCCTCACAGCCTTAGATCGTCAGCTTGCAAACAAAACTATGGCTCCCACAACCGTGAGCGGATAACCGCTAAAAAATGCCCCGATCGAACAAGGTTGATTCCTGCGATCGGGGTCACGATTTAGAGTGAGAGCCCCATTGTTGGACGAACTGAAATGGCCTGAAAAAGTTGGGACTGCCCAGACTCCTGAAAAATCTACTTTTTAAAGGGCTTGACCCAATCCCGTAATTGTTCCGCCGCAACTTCACGGCCCCCGAGGCCAAAGGCGATCGCGATCGCGACAGCCACGGCTCCTAGGAGTAATCCAAAGGCAAGATTCACAATATTGGTAGACACCCCTGCCCGTTCCAGTGCCATGGCTCCGGTGAAGGCTAGGATGACGATGCGAGCCGTATTGGCCAAGGTGCCTGACTGTGGAACCCCGGAACTGCGGATCAGCCGTGCCGAGAGGTTAGCAAAATACATGCCCACCGCAAAGATTAAGACGCCAACCAGGACCTGACCCGCAACGGCTAGCACGGACAGAACCACCGTTTTGAGCGCAGGTAATTGCAGCACATCGACAGCGGCGATCGTGGCAAAGAGCATAATGCCAACCAACACCACGATCCCAGCAATTTCCGACGGCGTTTGCACCGTACGGCTCACCTCACCCTCCGATTCTGGATAGATGGGAGCACTGGGACGGGGTTCTGCTTGGATACCCAAAACGGTCAGAATATTGTCAAAGCCAAATCCTTGCAGCAAGCTGGTCACCAAATCTGCAATAAACCGACCAATCCCGTAGGCAACCGCCAAAATTAACCCCGCCATGAAGATCTGCGGGATCACCTTGAGCACTTGATTCAGCATGTTGGTGGCGGGATCGGCGATCGCTGAAATTTTCAACGCTGCCAAGGCCGCCGTTGCCGTTGGAATCAGAATCAGAACGTAGACGAGTAAACCTAAGAGCGAAGAGAGGGATTGACCGGTGGTCGATCGGCTGAGGCCCACTCGGGAACCCATCTGATCAATCCCAGTGGCTGCGACCAAGTTGGACACAATACCCCGGACGATTTGAGCCACGAACCAGCCCACCCCAGCGATGATACTGGCCTCTAGAATTCTGGGCAGGGCCGCTAAAACATCATTCAGCAGATTCTGCACAGGCCCCAGGGTGCCTTTGAGTCCTAGGACATCCAGCAGAATCGGTAGAAAAAAGAGAAATACGAACCAATACAGGGCATTACCCAACGTCTCACTCAGGACGATCGGCGTTTCATTGGATGCACTGTTGAAGCGACTGTCTAACTCAAACGATCGAGCCGCTTGAATGGTTAACCCCTTAACCACGGTCGCAATCACCCAAGCGAGCGCCAAGAGCAACGCAGCCCCGCCTAGTTTGGGCAAATATTCAAAAATAATCGAGAGAAAATTATTGAGGGGCTGGGAAACCGTGGTGAGGTTAAAAAAGTTAAGAACCGCCACCACCGCTAGGATCATGATGATCCAAAATGTGATCCCGCCAGCCACTGCCTCAATGTTGAGACCCGGCTGCGGGGAACCCGCCACCCAATCGGCCAAGCGATTGTCAAGATTTGTCTGTTTGAGAATTCCTTTGACCACGCTGGACACCCAAACGGCGACCAGCCAGCCCAAGAACAGAATCGCGACGGCAATGAAGATATTGGTCAAGATGTTTAACCAGTAGCTGCCATCAAAATTCATCAATCCGAGCGCACCCAGCCAGCTCACGCTGTTGGGGTTGGCCCATTGCAAAACAATATCCATAAGTTAAAACTTCCAACCATAACGGACTGCACAAGCTTGCGCTGTATGACGAGGACTGAAGGACGGGCGTTGCAGTCAGCAGGAACTGAAGTCAAAAAGTTAGCGTGTGGAATACAAAAGGGTTGTTGCTAATAGGGTACTGGCTTAGCCGAATCTGGGAAAGATAGTATTAATACTAAGCAATATAATTATGCTGATTTATGAATGCTCTAAAGAAATTTAGATTAAAGAAATTTAGATTAAACCTGACATGACGTTCCCTTATCCATCTGAGCCTATTGAGCCACAGACCGTTAACCCAGGCATTGAGCCACAGACTGTTAACCGCTGTAGGCCGACCGTAGACCTGTGGGCTCTGACTCCTCCAGGGCCTCAGTCCACAGTAAGCTTGCTAAAACGGAAAAATTCCTATGCATATCATGCATCATAAAAGATGTGATTTAAATCAGAAACTAAATTGATTTAAAACGATTAATCAAGCGCTAAACTAGCGAAAAATTTATATTGTTCATTCATAGAATCAACCATTTCTTCAGTTAAATTCCTTGGAGCGATTTCTTAATTCGTTGTCCCCCTCCTTTGAGTGGTGTCCTAGGGTTAAATATCCGTATCTAAAGTTGTGTCTTCACTGGGATTTCCAGTGCAATTTTCCAATGCCCGATCGGCAAGTTTTTGAGCAATCCATCCCTATCCATGCCAGCGCTAGCGTTGTTGAACAATGCTTTACCAACCTCGAATTGATGCATCGTTGGCTGAATCCTGCCTTGCGATGTCAGCCCTTAGGCCCTTGGAGTACTGATTTAGGCAGTGAAAGTTTATTCATTGTCAAAGTTCCTTTCCTGAATCCCACACTGCGTAATCGAGTTGTGGAACGACAACCGGGACTCGTGGTCTGGGAATTTGAAGGATTTTTTCGCGGGCGCGATCGCTGGGAATGCCGACCCACGCCCGAAGGCACGTTATTGCTGAATCGTTTTGAATTTGAGATTCCCAATCCTCTGGTGTCCTTGGGCTTCCAGTGGTTTGCAGCACGTTGGACAGCGGAGGATATGAAAACGCAACTACGCCGACTGAAACGGGTGGCAGAAGAGATCCACCAACGATCGGGAGTCTAACCCTGGGATGTTCAAATTTACAACTTGGGGATCGAAGCTCTAACCTCAGGATGTCTAGTCTCCAAAAGATAGACTTTTTTTCCGTCTTATTTCAGGATAGAAGTAGGGGGTCTCACCCCTCTCGATCGTACAAATACAGAGCCAGTGAAAAAATCAAGACAGGTCTTGAGATCTCTCAAGATGTCACCAATCAGCAAGAACCACTGGCTTTGCACCTTTTCAATCAAGCCACCAAATTTTCCGGAATTTCCATTTAATCCGTGAAAAACGCAGATAAGGTTGTTCTTGTCACTTGACCTAGAGGGGGAAATCAGTTCATCCTTATAGTCAACCTCACTGATTGCAACCGCTTACAATCAGTCTAGTAAGCTTCACAAAAATTAATGGTGTTTCACCTTGAACTTCTCAATCCGCCAACTCCAAACTGGTTTGATGCAGACTTTCGCCTTTGATTCGATCGAGTCCGCCCTTGCTGACCTCAAGATCGGAAAGGCGGTTGTGGTCGTGGACGATGAAAATCGAGAAAACGAAGGGGATGTCATTTGTGCGGCCCAGTTTGCTACGCCCGACATGATTAATTTCATGGCAGTTGAGGCACGCGGTCTGATTTGTTTAGCCATGACGGGCCAGCGTCTAGATGAGCTTGATTTACCCCTCATGGTTCGGGAAAACACGGACACCAACCAAACCGCCTTCACCGTGAGCATTGATGCCTCTCCATCCCTCGGGGTTTCGACGGGAATTTCCGCAGAGGATCGGGCCCGCACCATTCAAGCCACCCTCGACCCCAACACCAAGCCCAACGACCTCCGTCGCCCCGGCCATATTTTTCCCCTGCGATCGCGGGATGGGGGTGTCCTGAAACGGGCGGGGCATACCGAAGCAGCCGTGGATTTGGCAGAACTGGCGGGACTCTATCCAGCGGGCGTTATTTGCGAAATTCAGAATCCCGATGGTTCAATGGCGCGTCTGCCAGAGTTGATTCAGTACGCAAAGATCCATGGCCTCAAAATTATTAGCATTGCGGATCTGATCAGCTACCGCCTCAAGCATGAGCGCTTTGTTCGACGGGAAACCGTAGCCAGCTTGCCGACCCAGTTTGGGGAATTTCAGGTCTATGCCTATCGCAATATCCTAGATGGATCGGAGCATATTGCGATCGTCAAAGGCAATCCCAAAACCTTTGCAGAGCAGCCGGTGATGGTACGGGTTCACTCAGAATGCCTCACAGGCGATGCCCTAGGATCTTTGCGGTGTGACTGTCGGATGCAGTTGCAGGCAGCCATGAAAATGATTGAGCAGGCGGGCCGAGGCATTGTTGTGTATCTGCGCCAAGAGGGGCGGGGAATTGGCTTGGTCAATAAGCTCAAGGCCTATTCTTTGCAAGATATTGGACTGGACACCGTGGAAGCAAATGAGCGCCTCGGATTTCCAGCGGATCTGCGGGATTATGGCGTTGGAGCACAGATTTTGAATGATTTAGGGGTGAAGCAAATTCGCCTCATCACCAACAATCCGCGCAAAATTGCGGGCTTGAAAGGATATGGCCTCGAACTAGTCGATCGCGTTCCACTGTTGATCGAAGCCACCAATTACAACGCCAATTACCTGGCCACCAAAGCTGAGAAATTGGGCCATATGTTCCTGCGGAACTATCTCGCTACCCTCTCGATCGCCTGGGCAGACGAACCCCGATCGTTGGCAGAGCGCTATGAACGGTTGGAAAAATTACGATTTTTAGCCCGTGGCTATGGCCTGATGCTCCAAGAGGAAGTGCGACCCGTAGCCTCCGCTTTGATGCAGCAAGCTTCGTTAATTGTCAACCTAGGAACCGAGGATACTGAAGGGAACAATCCCAACTGGTACGAGGATCCGACCCATCCCGATAGCGAAGCCATCCTTGGATTGCTGCGACAATTACCCCACTGGATGAATATTGGTCAAATTTCGATGCTGGCTTCCAATGGTTCCGATCCTTTAACGGGTTTACAGGTGCAGTTAGAGCGCGAAACCTACCTGATGAGCGACTTAGAGGAGAAGTTAAACCACTTGCAACCTCAAGTGATTTACAACTTTGTTCGTCCTTAAACTTTGTGGGTCAACTGGCGCGATCGGTCAGCTTGATAGGCAGCCCGAATATGCTCGATGGGCAGCCCGAATATATAGGTGATATAGATTGCCCCGCAGCATCCAACTGTGGGGATATTCTGTTGTAGGGCCGATCGTGTATTGTGGGCGATCGCGTTCTACAGGATTCCTGGGGGCATCCCAGTCTCGCGGGCGCATGTGTAGTACAGAACCTAGCGCTTAGGCGATTAGATGAACTGGTAATAGATGAACTGGCGATAGATTAACTGGCGATAGATTAACTGGCGATCGCAGTATTTTCCTGGAGCATTTCCTCCGACTCAATCAGCAAGTCCGTTTGATCTTGAAAGACCAGTAAATCAAACCAGAAGGTCGTACCAACCCCGACTTCACTGATGATGTTAACTTGACTGTGATGCTTGTCGTGGACGATGTTTCGGACGATCGATAGCCCTAGCCCAGTCCCTTCTAGGGTATGCACACGATTTTCCACCCGGAAAAAGCGCTCAAACACCGCTTCTTGGTCCTCCGGATCAATCCCAATGCCGGTATCACTCACTTCAATACGTACCCGTTGGGACTGGTGATCCACATCACATTCATCCAGTAGGTAGGCTCGGATTGCCACCTCACCGCCGGAGCTAGTAAATTTCATCGCATTGCCAACCAGATTGGCAAACACCTGCACCAACAAATCGTAATGCCCCAAAACGGCAGGTATATTCGCTTGCACATCTTGGATCAGCGTGATGCCCTTATCTTTGGCATTCAACTGATAGGTGCGCAGGGTTTGCTCGATCGTTTGGTTCAGATCCACCGCATCCAAGGTATAGGTCCGGGACGATTCCAACCGGGACAGATCCAAGACATCATTGACCAAGCGGGTGAGCCGATCGGTTTCCCGGTTCGCCGTTTCCAGAAAATCCCGCTGTTGCTCGGGTTCCAACGCATCCCCATACTCATAGAGCGTTTCAATGAACGACTTGATATTAAACAACGGGGTACGAAGCTCGTGGGACACATTGCTGATGAATTGACTCTTGGCTTCATTCAGTTCAGCTTCACGGGTGATATCTTGAACTGTGAGGGCAATTCCTTTAACATTTTCCCTTGCACTATCCAAGACGTTATTCAGCAGGATACGAATGGTGCGCTGGGTGGGTTCCTTGAGGGTAATCGTGAATTCAGCTTCTTCCTTCAGTTCTCCGCGCACTAATTGATAGAGCGGTCGCGTGAGTTCCGCCTGTACCGCTGCGGGAAAGGCATAGAGAACGTTTTCGCCTTCCAGCGTTTGGTTTTCCCAGCCAAAAATGCGACGGGCAGTGCGATTGGCTAACACCACTTGAAAATCCGTATCGAGCAAGATAGCCCCATCGGCGATCGTCGAGACGAGCGTATCCAGTTTGGCCTTTTCAGCGGTGAGTTCTTCAATATTCTGCTCTTCGTAGCGCTCCAGCTTTTCCGCCATTTCGTTGAAACTGGACATCAATGCCAGAAATTCTCCCCCCAGGGGCAAATCCACTCGCTGTTTAAAGTTACCCTTGGCAATATTTTGCACCCCTACCAGTAACTCCTTGATGGGCTTGGTAATGGTGAGGGCATTAAACACCGCACCTAAAATCACCATGACCCAAATCGAAACAAATACAGCGGTGGTAACATCTCTCGTCAAATGGGATGAGGCTACTGCCGTGGGATTGGGGTTCGTCCCGATCGCCAACACGCCCAGATATTGGCCTTCGTAGACTAACGGCACAAAGACATCGGTCACTTCACCATCGGGGGTGAGATGTTGGCGCACCATGGGCAAATCCGATCGCTCGGAAAAGTCATCCGGCAACTGAATGCGCCGTTTGATGGTTAAAGAATTTTGCACCTCGGAGTCGGAAAAGGGGATACCAAAAAAGATATTGCCATCCGGATCCGCGTAGAGCATATAGCGAATACTGGCGGTGCTGCTATAGAAACGGTGGGAAAAGCGAGCCAGTTCAGATTTGTTATCTTCCGCCAGCAATGGGGCAGCATTCACCGCTAACAGCAAGCCCAAGTCACTGCCAAAGCGGGTATCGTTCAGCCGTGCGTCATATTGAATGGTGTTGACCGCCCAGAACGTCAAACCGCTCATCACCAATGAGACCACCAACGTGGCGACAGCCATCAACTTGGTCTGGAGCGTAAAGTCCGACCACCAACGCAACAACACATTCCGCAACGTTCTGAGAATTTCCACCAGCGTTTTTCGCCTAATGCTTCTGTTACTTTCTAAGATACCAGCTAGAAATTATAGGTGATTGGCCGATCGAGCGGACTGGAGTCTCAGTCTTGTCATCTAGGGGTCGGCGTCTAAGGCAATGCCTCGTATCGCGTAGTCCAGCAACTGCATAGGATGGAGCACGGGCACCGATTTGCCTTGCAGGGCTAAATGCTTGGAAATTTGTACAAAACAGCCAATATTGGCGGAGGCAATGACTTGTGCGCCCGTATTGGTCAGATTCGTCACCTTTTGTTGTCCCAGCTCCGCAGCCACCTCCGGCTGCAGGATGTTGTAAATTCCCGCACTGCCGCAGCACAGAGCCGCATCGATCGGTTCCCGCAGTTGCACCCCAGGAATCTGGCGCAGCAATTGCCGGGGCTGGACACTGATCTTTTGACCATGAATCATGTGACAGGCATCTTGATAGACCAGCGTTAATGGGGCGGTCTGCAACGGTTGCAAGGGAACCGTTAAGCCCACGTCCGCCAAAAATTCCTGCACATCCTTGACCCGATCGACAAATGCCTTGGCCCGATCGGCATAGTCTGCATCCTCTTGGAGAATATGGCCGTATTCCTTCAATGTATGGCCACAACCAGAAGCATTGATCAGTACATAATCCACCCCCGCCTGGGCAAAGGTATCAATCATTTGCTTGGCCAGGGTTTGGGCTTGGGTTTCTTCGCCCTGGTGGTGGGACAGCGCACCACAACAGCCTTGACTTTTGGGAATCACGACTTCGCAACCATTTGCGGTCAGAACTCGCACCGTTGCTTCGTTCACCTCTGGATTAAACAACCGTTGCACACAGCCCAAAATCAGACCCACCCGATAGCGTTGCTGGCCCACCGCTGGAACCACTTCCGGCAGTCGATCCTGAAAGGCTTGGGGGGAAACCTCCGGCAGCATGTCTTCCATGGCCGCCAATTGGGGGGAAATGCGTGGGAGCAGTTTGAGCGATCGCAACCACTTTTGCAATCCAGATTTCTGGTACAGCACCACAGGCCGCAGGAGCGCCCGCAGCCGCTCGGGATAGGGGAAGGTCTGAAAAATTAGGTTCCGCAGCAGCTTTTCAGGCAGCGATCGGGGATGGTTGCGGGCCACCTGCGATCGGGTAGCCTCAATCAACTGGTTGTACTGCACCCCAGAAGGACAGGTGGTGACGCAGGCCAAACAGCCCAAACAGGAATCAAAATGCTGCACCGTCGCTGGAGACAGGGGAATCTGACCTTCATTCACCCCATCCATCAGGTAAATCCGACCGCGCGGCGAATCCATTTCCGTCCCTAGGACGCGGTAGCTGGGACAGGTGGACAGACAGAACCCGCAATGGACACAGGCGTCAATCAGTTTCGGATCGGGCGGATTTTGTGGATCGAAGCCCTTTAAGCTGGCCAACGCATCACTGATTGAGGTGGATGCTGCATCGATCGGCAAATTTGCCTGGGTGGGTTCACGGGTATCCCCGATTGAGGGGGCGGTCGAAGTCTCTGGTGCTTGCATGATTCTGCTCCGTTTCCTTAAATTCCACCGATAAACCGACCGGGACTGAACAGTCGCTGCGGATCAAATTGCTGTTTGATGGCTTGCATCATGGCCAAGGCGGCTCCGCGCTCTCCCCAGATATCCATTTGCTGTTTCAGGGCGATCGGCGCTTCTTGCACGGTCAAAAATCCACCGGCGGCTTGACAGATCGATCTGGCTGCGAGCAATTGCGTCGATCGAATCGTGGCTGGCAAAACCAGTTGACCTAAGCCACTACCCAAATGGAGCCTTGCGCCTAATCCCGGCAATTGCGTTTCCCATTGCAGGAGTTGCGCGATCGCCCCTGAGGACTTCATGCCTATTTTGCAGGTTATGCGATCGGTCTGATCCGTTGGAGTCATACATTCTCCCAAGCGTCTCCATAGATCGCCCTCCGTTTCCGGGGGCACGATCGTGGCAGCTAAGCCTAAGGTCGTCGCCAAGTCAACGCAGCGCTGACTCTGTTCCTGCACACTTTCGCGAATACTTTGGAATCTGACTAGGAGTGCTATGGCATCACCTAGCTGGAGGTGGGAACTGACACGGGCTGAAATCGCATCCAGGGCGATCGGGGTCAGGGCGGAATTCAATAAGGTTTGCGCGGCTTGGCCAATACGATCGGGCGCTCCGGAGAGCACCACCGTTTGCACCGTTTCTGGAATAGGATAGACCCGCAGCGTCACCTGGGTGATGACGCCCAAGGTGCCATAGGAGCCCGTTAACAGCTTCATCAGGTCATAGCCCGCTACGTTTTTCACCACGCGCCCCCCTGCTTTAACAAGCTGCCCATCCGATCGCACAAAGGTCACCCCTAGCACCATATCCCGCACGCTGTTATAGCGATGGCGCAGGGCTCCCGTATCCCCCGTGGCGATGATGCCGCCGATCGTGGCGTGATTGGGATAGCTGGGGTCAATCGCTAAAAACTGCCCCGCAGTGGCTAAACTTCGTTGTAATTCCGCCAAGGTCAACCCCGCTTCCACCGTGACGGTTAAGTCCCCCACCGCATGGTCAATCACCCGATTGAAGGGAGCCATCCTGAGGAAGACGATCGGCCTAGAGGAATGGGCCAAGCCCCCCCATCCCAACTTACTACCCTGCCCCATCGGCACCACCGCACAGCCCAAGTCCTGCGCTTGCACCACCATGGTACTCAGTTCTTCCAGCGTCTGCGGCGTCATCACCCCAACTACCGTTTGCTGGGGCGCGATCGCTCGGTGCCAGGTTGCTTGTAGCGCTGGGGACACCTCGTCCCAAAGCTGCATCCGATCGCCGTCCCACCTTGCTGCCAATTCTTTCACGATCGTGTTTTGCACGTGTTTTGCACCGCCCCACTCTTTAGATCACTTGATCTACATCTAAGATCGCCATCCACTAATTTACCGTTTTCCTGGTACATCCACCTGTTTCCGTGGGCAAGCTAAAACTATCTCACCGTAATTTTTCTGCGGACATTCATCTTCGCACCGTCTAGTTCGGCCTGGAGGAAGTTTACGAATCCCGGTTACCAGCCCACCAGGGGCGTCCTGGAATCCCTCTCTCCAAGCCCCTCAACCCGTTGGGGCTACCCATCGATCTAACGCCATCGATCTAATACCGTTGACCAGACCCGTCCTTTCACCAGACAGTCCTTACCCACTGCCAATCAACCGTACCCATGGGTTAGTCTATGCCCAAGTTCCAGATTCTCATTGTTGAAGCCGATGCCATCCTCGCCCAAGCGGTCAAAACCCGTTTATTACAGGCAGGGTATGAAGTCGCGGGTTTAGTAGCGGATGGAACAACAGCGATCGCCCTTGTACAGCAACGGTTGCCTGACCTCATCCTGATGGGAATTCACCTTCAGGGTACCCTCGATGGGATTGAGACAGCGGATCAACTGCGGGGGATTTGCGATCGCCCCGTGGTTTACCTGACCAACGAGACGCAGCCCCAAACCTTTGAACGGGCCAAAGCAACCCATCCCTATGGGTATCTTCTGCATTCCTGTTGTGATCGGGAACTCATCACCACGATCGAACTGGCGATCGCTCGGCATCAAGCAGAATCTGCGCTCCGGGAATCACTACAGCAACAGCAAGAGATCTGCGAGATGCAAGCTCGCTTTGTATCGATGGTGGCCCACGAGTTTCGTAACCCCCTCAATTCAATTTTATTCTCAACAGAATTATTAAATCGCTACGGTACCCAACTGGCTGACGATAAACGAGATGCTTACTTTCAGCGAATCCACGGATCGATTCGCCGCATGCATCAACTTTTGGATGATGTCCTGACGATCGGAGAAGCGGAGGCTGGCAAGTTGACTTACCAACCACAGCCGTTGAACCTTCTTCAGGTGTGCCAGGATGTCCTGCACGATCTCCAACCCTCCGAGGGGTTCACCCACCCTGTGGTTTTTACGTACTCCCCCGACTTGCTCCATGACCGAAATACTCAACATTGCTTAGATGAACGCCTTTTACGCCACATTTTGGGGAACTTACTCTCCAACGCAATTAAGTATTCTCCCCAAGGTCAAAGTATTTTCTTTGACGTAGTGTGTAACAAAGAAGAGGTAGTCTTTCGGATCCAAGATCAGGGCATTGGAATCCCGATTTCAGACCAAGCTCACCTCTTCCACGAATTCCACCGAGCCAGCAATGTTCGCACCATTCCCGGTACAGGGCTGGGATTGGCGATCGTCAAACAATGTGTTGACCGGCATGACGGCCATGTGGAATTTCACAGTGAGGTGGGTCAAGGATCGACGTTTACGGTGACCCTACCGTTGGCCCAGACCTTGGTACATCCGCCTTCTTCCGTGGTGGCTTGAATCAGTGCTACTCGCAGTTGGTTCCCTTTAGGTGCATCTAAGAACTATGAAGACAATTTTGGTGATTGAGGACGATAAAAACGTCCGGGAATGCTTGATAGACCTACTGGAAGTTGAAGGATTTCAAACGATCTCGGCCTGTGATGGGCCAACGGGACTAGAGCTAGCCCAGCAGCAACAACCGGACATGGTGCTGTGTGATGTGCACATGCCGGAGGTGGATGGCTTTACGGTTCTACACCAAATGCGCCAGAATCCTGATACGTCGGCATTGCCGTTTATCTTTCTAACAGCTCGGACAACCAAAGCTGATTTGCGCCGAGGCATGGAGTTGGGCGCAGATGATTATCTGTTCAAACCATTTACACCGGATGAGCTCTTCGCAGCAATTGCAACGCGATTGGACAAATATGCTGCATTAACCCAACATTTGAATACGGGAGCAGGAGAAGACATCAGTAACCATCACAATGGTTTATTGAATTACTTCTATCAAGAACTCCGTAATCCTTTGTCTAACCTGAATGTTGTGATTCACCTTTTGCAAGAGGAGCATCAGGACTGGCAAACGATCGCGACCAATTCTGACTATGCCAAAGAACTGGCAATCCTGCAACAGGTTTGCGCCCTGCGAGAAACATTAACCCCTGAAAGTGCAGCGCTGTTGTCTGAATGCCCGATCTCATCGGTGCTCTCCCACAGCCCACCCCTCGCAGCCTAGTCCAAACAGCAGACTAGTTCAAGCCACGGAAGTCCCCCCCGAAGGCACATCGAGTTTTCGTTGCATCGAGGGGGCAGACCGATCGGCATTAACCGCTAATCAGGGCTTCGACAAATTCATAGCTGGAGAACGGACGGAGATCTTCAATCCCTTCCCCCGCGCCGATAAAACGAATCGGTAAGCCTAGCTGTTGAACCACGGCTAAGGCAATGCCGCCTTTTGCAGTGCCGTCCAGTTTGGTAAGCACCACACCACTTAACTGAGCCGCTTCCGCAAAAACTTTGGCTTGCTGAAGGCCATTTTGTCCAAGGGTGGAATCGAGCACCAGTAAGGCTTCGACGTTAGCACCTTCTGCTTTTTTATCAATAATGCGGCGAACCTTGGCTAGCTCATCCATCAGATTTTTCTTATTCTGCAAGCGGCCTGCGGTATCCACTAGCAGCAATTCCGTGCCCCGCGACTGGGCCGAGGTAATCGCATCGAACACCACTGCGGCAGGGTCGGTATTCTGGCCGGGGTTGGCGATGACTTCCACATCACTGCGTTGTCCCCAGACTTTGACCTGCTCAACTGCCGCTGCTCGGAAGGTATCCGCCGCTGCGATTAAGCATTGGTAACCGGATTTGCTGGCCACATGGGCAAGTTTACCGATCGTGGTGGTTTTACCTGCACCATTCACACCCGTCATCAGCCAGATGTTCAGCTTGTCTTTTTCTGGGCCAAAGCCGCGTTTGAAGCCCCCTTCCCGCACGGGCTGTTCCAGCATGTCCCGCAAAAGTTGCTTGAGGTAGGCGATCGCTTGATCGGGGGGGAGAGCTTCTTCCCGCAATTTACTTTGTAAACCTGCAATGATCGCATCGGTGGCAGCAACTCCCACGTCGGCTTGCAGTAGCAGGGATTCAATTTCCAGAACCGCATCTTCATTCAGCGGCCCCTGACCCACGATCGCCTTCAGTTGGTTAATCAGACCCCGCCGGGTTTTATCGAGTCCCTGCCGCAGCCGTTTCAGCCAGGTAATTTCTTCGATCGTGATGTCTTCAATGCGCCGCCCTTGGGCTGCTAGCACTTCCGCAGACCAGATAAAGCCGTCATCGAGATCGATCGGTTCATAGATGGGTTGCGGAGTGGAACTTTTGGCGGCTGGGGTTTGAGCCACGATCGGTTCCGGTTCTTCGATCGCGGTTTCCCGGAGCCGCTCTAACCGTGCTTCCCGATCGGCTTCAGCCCGTAACCAAAGCGGTTGAGCGGTTGCCCCGTCAGCCTCACTCGTCGCACTGCTAGCATCCGCAGCCAGGACGGGTGTAGCTTCCGTAGGTGCTTCTGGCACAGGAGTTGCCTGGGTTCCAGCCTCTGCTGCTGCTGGCTCAGCAACTTCTGGCTCAGCAATTTCCGGCTCAGCTACGCCTGGTTCAGCAATTTCCGGCTCAGCTGCCTCAGCAACATTTGCGTCTGCTACGGCTGTCTCAGCAACGCCTGGTTCAGTCACGGGTGATCCAGCAATGTCTGGTTCAGCAATGTCTGGCTCAGTAATGTCTGGCTCCACCTCGGTGGCCGCTGCTGAAACCCCAGAATCTGCTTCCGTGGACTCTGTAGCAGCAGGTTGTTCTTGAGACGATTCTTCCTGTGCTTCCGCTTGAGCTGCCTGCTTTTTCTTGAGATTCTCGTAGGCTAGCTTCGCAAAGTTGAGATACTCTTCCTGGGAAGGTTGGGCCGCCGATTCACTGGTTTCCGACGTGGGCTCACTTGGTTCAGCGGCTTTGTCTGTTTCCGGCTGCTCGTTGAGCTTGCGATTGAACCAGTTAAACGTCATTGACCTTACCCAAACAACTGCGAAGGAATCATTCTAAATCCTACAAGATGAACTGCTGTCCCGTTCGACTGGCTTCAGTGGGGTTTTCCGAAGCCGACCATGCTGGCTAGGACTGGGATGCACTCGCCTGAACGCCCCCTTTGATTTGCTCGTACGCCCGCCGGAGAACACCATTAATAAAGCGGTGACCATCTTCTTCGCTGTAGCGTTTGGCCAATTCCACGGCTTCGTTAATCGCCACTTCCGGCGCAGTGCCCAAAAACATCATTTCCACGACGGCAATGCGCAATAAATCCCGATCGATGCCTGCCAAACGGTTCAACTGCCAATCCACCAGGGATTGATTTAATACTGCGTCCACCGTGGCGCGATCGGTCTGGAAACGGCCCAAAATCTCAAGGGCGTAATTCCGTACATCCTTTTGATTGGACAACTGCAAAAATTCAGGAATCTCTAACGTATGGCCGAGACGGTTGATGGCTTCCTGCGTCAACCGAATGGATTCCTTCAACATTTCCTTGGCGGCTTCCGGACTGCTCGCGCGGGTTTCGCTATCCAGCAGTTGACTATTACTACGTTGCAGTTCCGCTGAGGCCGTTTCCAACGTATCCCGTGCCTCCGATGCCAAGGTACGCACCGCAGCCACCACAATATCCTGCAAAGACTGCGCATTCAGCCGTTCTGGCTTGCTGGGCATTTGGCTTAGACTCAGAAGGGCGAGTTCACGGGCGATACGACGAGCTTGCATGGCGCGATAAAAATTGACGAGGTTCGGATTGGCTTGCTTATCTTACATTAGATGGGTCTTCGATCGTCACGGGTTGCAAATCCCGCTCCAAAAGTTGATTCATGGGTAGGGCGTCTGATCCGGCGATCGCGCTACCGGGAGATACGGTGGTTAAAGCATCGGGGCTGACAATGCCACCGGAGACAATGACTTTGAAGGCATCCTCGATCGGCATGGCGAGGTTAATCACCGCCGTTTCGGGGACAACTGCATACCAGCCCGTGGTGGGGTTGGGGGTGGTTGGGACGAAAACACTGAGCATCGTACCGCTAAAGTGGGATTGAATCTCAGCGCTAATCGTTCCTGTGACAAATCCTAAGGCCCAAACCCCTTCCCGAGGATATTCCACCAACACCACTCGACGAAATTTCCCAGCGGAGTCCTTGAGGACCGTTTCTAATAGCTGCTTCAGGGTCTTGTAGACCTGCCCTGCGAGGGGAATGGCTTGGAGAACACTTTCACCCAGCTCCAGCAGCCACCGCCCAGCGATATTCCTGGCCATTAGCCCGATCGCCAAGATGGAAAGCAAGGGGACAGTCAACCCGACTAAAAAATCTAGGAGATTGACCAACAGGGGATGCAAGCCATCAAAAGGATTCAGTTGTTTGGGAATGCGGGTTAGAAACTCAATAACCCAAGTCGCAATCGTATAGGTCAGCCAGATCGTTGTTGCCAGTGGGATTATCACCAACAGACCCGCAATCAGGTCATTTTTCAGATCTTGCTTCAGGCGGTTTAGCATTTCGGTAGTGGCCTCTCCCCGCAAATTGGCAGTCGTGATCCCGATGGAGCCAATCTTGAACAAATTCGTGAATCTTGAACCAAGGAATCGTCCTTTAGCGTTGACTAAAATTAAGCCGCTTGCGCTTGATCTTTACATTCAGTTGCAAAACTAGTAAAGAAATGTTGCAAATCTGAGTTGGCTTCATTTTAGCGGTGTGCTTTCCGTGAAGTCTATCGGGATCGACTTAAAGATCTTGAATATTTCGATCGTAAACTGATTAATTTTGTGAACCTATTGTAGCTTAATTGACATTTTCTACGATCGTAGTGGGATCATTTCTGTCCAAGGGCTGGAGCGCATCGTTGCTGTTGCCGTTAAGGGTTGCGTCCGGCAGCGCAGCACCGGATACGGTTGGGACGGGCATGTGGCGAAACTCCCAGACCTTCAGCAGGATCATGTATTCGTAAAAGGCTTGTAACGTGCACCAGGCAAATCCCGCACGCCCATCTAGAATGCCTCCCAGGAAGAAATACATATAGATCCAGCGAACTAGGGGCCGAAAGGGGACTCGTTGCGAGAGATCCTTCAGGGCGTGGCGTCGTTCAACTTCTGTTTTTCCAAAGAAGATTTTCCGCCAGTCCACTTTGCCCTGCTCTAGTTGACGAATTGTTTCCTTCGCTTCGTTGGTGGAGTAGGTGTTGTGTTTATCGAACCAACGCTCAAAGCCCTTACCCTGGGTGTAGTGGGGATAGGTCTCTTTGAGAAAGCCCGTGGAGCCATCGCAAACTTCCCGTTCCGTATGGCCATAGTCGGAAAACCAAACCTTGTCTTTGCGGAACAGGCGCATTTGATAGCGCGGGTATTGGGTGCTGTACTTGATCCACTGACCCATGAACATCACCCGTTCCGCCACGTAGTAACCGATGTGTTCCGGCTGCTGAATGCTGCGGAGGCATTCTTGGAACAATTCCGGCGTCATGAGTTCATCGGCTTCCAGGATGTAAACCCATTCATATTTGGTGGGGATCGATCGCAGCATCCAAGTGCGCTGTTTGCCGTGGCTTTCGAAGGCGTGCTGCACAACACGGACAGGATGCTTGTGGCTGTAGCGCTGAGCAATTTCAACCGTGCGATCGCTGCTAAAGGAGTCCACCACAATCACATCGTCGGACAGCAATGCCGAGTCCAGGCAGGCTGCAATATCCAGTTCTTCGTTGTAAGTCAGGATGTAGATGGAAAACATGGCTGCCCCAGCGTCACAATTTGTCCCAGCGTCACAATTTATCCCAGCATCACAAGTCATCGTCCGTTTGACCCGCAGTTTAGATCATAAAAAAGGAGAATCAAGCGTTGACAGTTCATAACAACCGGCTTCGCTCAATTCTCTGTTTAGACTGCCCGAATTGGGGAACGGGTTAACGATTGGACTTGCTGAAAGTACCCATTTCCGCCAAACCGACCCAGCCCACGATCGTATAAGCGATCGCAAACAGTAGGCTGTTTAACGCCATGCGGATCCGGGTCTTCGTAACATCTGTATTGGTTTGATCGGTCAGTTTTTTAGATTGGTCTTCTGCTTTTTTCCGATTTTCTCGGATCCGCATTAATTCCTTATCTTTAAAGTCCTTAGCCATATTATTGAGGTGATTGGGATCCGATTTGAGCTTTTCTAGATCCTGCTGAGCTTTTTTAGCCTGCTCTAGTTGATCCCCTTTCAGTTGCCCACTGTTCACAGCGTCGGTCAGGGCTTTGAGTTCTTGATCTAACTTGGCTTTGTCCTTGACTTGTTCCTGTAACTGGGCTAGACGTTGCGGAATCTGAGCCTCTAGAATCTTTTCTTCCTGTTCGGTCTGGGCAACGATGCGATCGCGCTCTTCAGAAATGGTTTTGAGGCGGTTGGTCACTAAGTCACCGCTGTTAAGGAAATAAGCAGGGCTGGAAAAGAGAAAGCCGAGACCAAAGAGGCAGGAGAGCGCGATCGCCCAAAACCGTCCAGTCACGAAGGGCGATTTGCCTTGGGGGGCGAGGGTCCCACTTTCTAGAAAGTAAGACACATAAAGCAGAACCAAACCAATCAAAGGGACAAACCCTCGATCGATCGATTGGCTAACGGTGGTGATCACCCACTCCTTGCTGGATGCCTGGAAGGGAATCAGAAGTGAAAGATAATCTACAAGTGCAGATAACAGAATGACTGATCCGGCAACTTTGAGAATAAAGGGGGCTGAGAGGGCGGAGGTTGCTGATTTCATCGAATTACTCAAATTGAATATAATTTCGGCACCTTAAACGGTTTGAATCTAAGAGAGGATACCCCAAATTCTTTGTGTTACCGACGATTATTTCAGAATCCCGGTAGAAAGTTTTTGGTCGCAGCTTGATTGGTACGTTTAAACTATTCGTAGAAATACGGAATTGATTTCGGGGATCGATCGGGATTAGGCGGTTTAGGCTACATTACAGTCACCGCTCGTCATGATCGCGGTCAGCCCATGCATTCACTGTAAGAACCATACACTCTTATTGTTGCCAGTCGTCAGCCAAACCGTCTGCCAGCCGCTGGTTCATGGGCAAAATCCGTCGATCGATGACAGTCCAGTTCATCTATCCTCGATAAAATAAAAACGCCCATTGTTCCCTATTGATCAACCGTTTAACGTCCGCTGTTCAACGTTTCTAGTTCAACGTTTCTAGTTCAACATTTAAGTTCAACGCTCACGTTCTCCGTAACCTTGACGACCTATGTCTGGAAATCGCTTTCTGCTCTCTTCCGTGGCCTTTGGCATCAGTTTTGGTGTCAGCTTGGTTTTTAGCAAGGGCGATTGGGGTAAAGCATTGGGAACGGGGTGTTTGACCTTTTTGGGTAGCCAAGTGGGCGCGATCGTCGCCTCGCGCCAAGCAGAAGATGCGCTGACCTGGCGGATTGATGAACTCAAAGGCCACATCCGAGCCCTACAACGTAAACGATCGGAAGCCTATATTGACCTACTGGATGTGATTGAAGAACACGATCGCATCATCGCCAACATTAATTCCCTGCAATCCCAGACCAAGCAGATGAAGGCGCAAAATGCGGTCAGTCATCGATCGAACCAGCCTTTTCCCAGTTGGGATCTCTCAGTCCCCACCCAACGCCGCACCACCGCAGAAATTCAAGACTTAGACAGCAAGATTAAGGAACTGGAGCAGGAAGAAGCGGCGGTCAATGAATCCTTGACGACTACCCTAGCTGCCAAGCAACGGGCTGAACTGAGTCTCACCACCACCCAGGCGGAGCTCAAACAAGTTCAACAAAAAGTTGCCGAGCAGCAGAAACACCAAATGCGGCTGCAACAAGATATTCAACACCTCCAAACCACGAAGCACCAGTTAGAGCAGGAATTAAGCCAGTTACAAGAACAAGTCGCCACCCTAGAACAGTACCGCAGTGAACTCGATCGCCTCGTGGCTGCTGCCGAACCCACGCGCCAACAGGTGGAAGCAGGGGCTCAATCTCTTCAGGGGGCGATCGATCAACTGCAACAACAAATCCGCTCCCTCCATGGGGAACTGGGGCAGTTGGAAGAGCAAATCTTAGAGCGCCGGACGCAGAAGGACGATCTAGATCGGGAACTCACCAGCCTGCGCCAACAGCAACAACAGTTATCCACTTCAGCCACCGTTCTCCAGGGTGCTAATTCGGCGGCAACCCATCCCTCCTTCGCGACCGCGTGGCAGGGGTCGATCGCTCAGAATGGCCATTCGTCAGGTCACTCTGTCCCCACTGATCCATCAGCCCCCATCGACCTCGATCTGAGTCAAGCTGCCCTGAGTCCAGGTTGGATCACCTTCGTTCATCAGCTGCCCCACTATGAGTTGCAGGCCCTCTGCGCGATCGCCCAGGAAGCCAATCCGGCAGGCACCCTGAAGCAAATCGCAGAATCGAATTTGACGATGCCAGAACTGCTGATTGATGCCATCAATGAACAAGCCCTAGAAGCGATCGGGGATCTGATTCTGGAAACCACGTCCGAAACCAACACCCCCATCATTGCCCAGGAGTATCGCAGCACAGTCGCAAAAGTGGTGCAAGCCTACGAAGCAAGCCAGAAAACCGCTTAGCAACCCGCTTAGCAGCCCTGCTAATTCTGCCCTCTGAAATTGCTGATAGATTGCCGATAGATTGCTGATAGATTACCGAGCACGACGGGACACTGTACGCCCTACCAACCAAGCCCCCACTCCTAACAATGCCAAACCCGCTCCCGATTCTGGAATTTTGCGGGGGGGCTGGGATGCTGTGCCATTAACCCGCAAAACCCAATTGCCAGAACCCGGAGCTAAAGGGGTGGGTTTGCCATAGTTGTTATTGAGGTTGACTGGATCAAAATTACTTGGCTCATTATCCCCATGGTTGGCAATCACATACCAAGAGCGGTTATCCACTGAATTAAATGAATCGACTGTGGCAGGAAGCTGCCCCCGTAGTTGATTGCGGAACAACGCTCCCACAAAGAAATTACTACCCACAGCTAACTGAGTGGGTTGGATATCAACCGTGGTGAACGTTAGGGTATCAGGCTGGGTGATGGTGGTTTCTGCCTGGGTCAAAATCTGTGCATCATCAGGCCGTCCATCATTGTTGGGGTCACTATAGAGGAAAAGACTGATGGGATAGGGACGAGTCTTCCAGTCGGATAACCCGGTGTAACCCGTCCAGAGCCCCGGAGCCCCCCAGGTCAAGGAGATCGATTTGAGAAGATCTCCCCCTTGCTGCACCTGATAGGAGTTCATCCACATCCAATCTCCGACAATATTGCCCTTGTAATTTACATTTTCTGGTGTAATGCCGACGGGATAGAGATCTTCAGGCAATGTATCTCCGTCAATGTCATCAAGTCTATAGGTTACAGCGGCTTGGCTAGTGGGTGCCATGACACATCCCAAGACTCCGATCGCTGCTAGTTTCAATACTATTGAAGATAATTTAAACCGCCTTGCCATCTTTACTTTCCTCAAACCACTGCAAAACCCTTGTCCCTGTTTGTGTGCAAGCTTGCGAGGTGAATGGGGATGTCAGTTCAATATCTGACGTTTGATAGATTCGTATCTTCCCCTCAATGCCCTACCCTTATGAGTACCCCAATGCTACGAAATATCTCTATACAAAGATTTTTGGAGCCCTGTGGGTGGTAACCAGCCCCAGTCGGTGTAGCCAGTGACTGAAAATTCCCTTTGGGTAAAACTGCACTACGTTAGAACTGCTTGTATTAGAAGGACGCGGATAGAAGGACGCAATTAGAACTAATCTGCTAGAACAACCCTTGAGTGAACACTCCCCATGGTCGGATCGCTATGGCCAAGTCGCTCTCCTTCAGAAGGTTCCCAAAATTGCTTGGGCTAACTGAGCTCTTTGCAGACTTACCGCAGATTTCTACAACTAACGATTCTGACAGCTAGATTTTTGCACCACAAATATTCACTGATTGCGATCACTCAAGCGGAAACAAGGAACGGCCCTAGACTGTTGTGTCCCTGCGTAAACATCCTTGCCAGCAACGTACTGAGACGCAGCAGCCAAGATTCAACGATGGCACCCTAAATGGTCTGAACAATGTTCAATTAAGTATTTAAATAACTTTGGGAAAACTTATAGATGCGTTAACGGTCAACCATCCGAACACCAACGTTAGGCATAACGGACTTTGCCTCACAGTCAGCAATCAGACTCACCGTCAATCACCAACAGGGCAGAGAGAACCAACAATCAACAGGGGAAATGAACCAAAATCAACATAACGAACCATCCTAAATGCAGAAGTCAGTGATGACTTTTCCTGCAATTGACTGACTCATTATTGATCCAGTGTAGTAATACGTATATTTCATATTACGTATATTCGCTTATTCTAATCGTTGCAGGGGAACATCGACATTGCCGATCGTCCCAACTTAGTCAACCAAGTTAAGGTGATTGAATTGCCCAAAACTCGCAGGAAATCCTAAATTTTCCCTTATTTATCCTCTGAACGATTAGAAAGTTGAATCGCTGCCCTCCTTCACTATTTAGACCCTCAAGTTAATTCGCTCTTTCTAAGGAATACAAAGTTTTTTCCAGAATTCCGGTGCGATTTGGCTACATTTCGATCGCAATGTTAATGCGATTTGGCCACATATCAAGATCCATTGATTAGGGCCTCTCCTAAGGGGTCTTACTGATATCTTCTTGCCGATGTCTTCTTACTGATATCTTCCTGCTGATGTCTTCTTGCCCCCTGCTCAACGAAGAATTTGCCAAATTCTCTGGGGAAAGCCATGCTGAAAGGAAAAAATTTGTGTAGACTGAACCTCTCAGATGCCTAACTCCCCCTAGCTTGAGGTGTGCAATGACGCAAACCAAACTCCCAAAACGCATTTCGACGGCCTTAGTCAATGCTTTGGGATCGGGCGTAGTCCCTCGTCTTGGGGTGGAACACATTGCTGTGGGACGCGATCGGGAGTTGGCCACCCTCAGCCATGACCTCAGCAACATCGAGGCTGGTGGGGCTAGTTTTCGTTTTGTAATTGGGCGGTACGGCGCGGGTAAAAGCTTTTTGCTGCAATTGCTGCGATCGCAAGCCCTGGAACAAGGGTTTGTGGTTGCCGATGCGGACATTACCCCTGAACGGCGGTTGGCCGGGGCAGGGGGCGCGAGTCTGGCCACCTACCGCGAATTACTACACCACCTCTCTACCAAAAGTCGTCCCGATGGGGGCGCGCTGCAAACCATCCTAGAACGCTGGATTGCGGCGATTCAAACCCAGGTAGCGCAGGACAGCGGCAAGCGACCCAATGATGAAGGGTTTGACAGTGAGGTGGAGGCCAAGATCCGAGAGGTGACTCAGGATGTGGCGGATTTGGTGAATGGCTTTGAGTTTGCCAACGTCATCATTGCCTATTGGACGGGCTATCGCAGCGATAACGAAGCGCAGAAAGAAGCGGCCTTACGCTGGTTACGGGGGGAATTTGCCACGAAAACCGAGGCGAAATCCGCCTTGGGGGTGCGGGTGATCGTCGATGATGAAACTTGGTATGACTACATTAAGCTGTTAGCAAAATTTGTAGCGGACATTGGCTATAAAGGTTTAATTGTTCTGTTGGATGAGGCGATCCACCTAACAAAAATTACGACGACCGTTACCCGCCAGAATAACTACGATAAGTTGCTGGCCATGTTTAATGACACGATGCAGGGGCGAGTGAGCTATCTGGGAATTATTGTCGGGGGGACACCGCAGTTTCTTGAAGATCCGCGCCGGGGACTGTATAGCGATCCCGCTTGGCAGCGACGTACTAGTCAGAATCGCTTACTGAGCCAGTCGGGCTTAACAGACGCGATCGCCCCTGTGGTGCGGCTAGAACCCTTGAGCCATGGGCAATTGCTAGAACTCTTACAGCGCTTAGCAGAAATCCATCGATCGCACTACGACTATGCCAAACCGGTTGCACCTAAGGATTTACAACAAATTTTGCAAACGATGACCGATCGGCTGGGGGCGGAGGCATTGCTGACCCCAGGGGAACTCGTACGCGATGTGATCGGCGTGTTAAACGTGCTGCACCAGAATCCCAACCTCTCGGTGAGTCAGCTGTTGCAAACCACTAGGAATCAACCCGAACGGAATGCAGCAGCCCCAACCGAGGCTGAGCCGAACTCATCGAAACCAAACTCATCGAAACCGATGGGCACGCCCATGGTTACCCCAGAATTTGCAGAGTTCACCCTGTAACCCCCCTTCCTATTACAGGGAAGCTCGGGGCGATCGCCCCAGCAATTGATCCACCCAACTAACGCGCCGGGGGGCTGGGATATCACTAAACATCTGTCGAGCTTGTTGATAGAATCCCTCCGCTTGTTCCCAATTCCCCATTTGCTGGAAGGTGAGGGCCAATTGGGCATAGGCTTTGGCGAGGTCACATTTTGCGCCGATCGCTTGCAATAGACTAATGGCTTTGAGATGGTGCTCCCATGCGAGGGTTAAGTTGCCTTGCATCCGATAAATCTGGGCGAGGCCATGAAATCCCTTCGCTCGAATTTGAGTAAATTCCTGCTCCTCCGCATAACGAATTGTTTGCTGATAGGCTTGCAGGGCCCGATCGTACTCCCCCAAATGGCGGTAGGTATGGGCTAAAAAGAGCCAACTGTAGCCCCGTCCCATCATCGAAGCGGAACGATCGGGGGCGGTCAAGTTGATCGTCTGGAGTTGCGATCGGGCGGCCTCCGGTTGATTTTGGCAGGCATAGAGATAGGCTAAGCAACAGGCAGAATAGAGCCGATATCCTTCTGATTGCAGTTGTCCGGCCAGTTGGTAAGTCTGCCGGAATAACATAAGAGCCGTTTCAATGTGCCATAACTCCATCAAACACAGTCCTAGATTCAACAGTGAAGAGAGTTTTAAATCTTCACTACGGTTATGTTTGGCGATGTAATGGGCGCGTTGATGAATTTCGATCGCATTGGTTAAGTCGCCAGCGATTCGATAAATGTAACCACACAGATTCAACAACAGACCCAACCGCGTGTCATTCAGCAGGTGGGGGGCGATTCGATGAATCGCTTCAGTAATCTTTTGGACTTCACCAAAGCGATAGAACAGCCAACCTAATTGGAGTTCTTTACCCCAACGGCTAGGACGCAGGGTAATTAATACATCACAGGCTTTATCGTAATCGCTAACTTCTAAGTAATGATAATAAGCTTCGAGGATTTGCAGCGCATCTTCTACCCGATCGACATGGACAATAGAATTCAACCAAAATTCAGCTAATTTACGGTGGGTCATTTCCCAACCGGGGCGATCGTCCCGGAGCCGACTGCGGGCCTCCATCCGCATCATGGGGTGGAGCCAAAATTTGCCATTATCCCGACATTCCAAAAGCGAGCGATCGCGAAGACATTGCAAAATGGCAGGATGACGCTGGAGGTTAGCCACATCCCATAGCAAACACTCCACTCCTTTGCGCGGAACATGGGAAATTTCCTGGTAACGATAGGCTCCCAAGCGGCAAAGTAACCGATAAGCTTCCGGAGCAATGCGGTATAAATCATCAAAATGGCGAGCCACTAGGTGCTGAAGTTCGCCACTGTGCAACAACCCCCGATTGCCATCCTGCCAAGCTTCTTCAACATCGCCCCCCAAATCCTGCTGGATCTTTGTGGCTAGGATGCGCATGGCCAAAGCATTCCCATCCCAAGTGCGCCACATTTCGACCAGGGCAGGGGTTGTGTGGGAAAGCTGCGATCGTTGAAAGTAATCCTGCCAAGCCGCCAAGGGCAACCCATCCAGGGCCAAGGCTTCAACGTCCAAGCGTTCTTCATGGAGGCGCGTCCGACTGACTAAAAACGTCACGGCATTCACCTGCGGATCGGACAGCATTTCCAACAATTGCACATAGTCCCGACAGTCCGGCACAAAGCGCGAGTCCCCATCCAAAGCCGTATCTAAATCGTCAATCAGAATACCGACAAACTGCTGGGGATCGCTTAGCCTATGCCGCAGTTGCATCAAGTTCAGCATAAAGTCCCGCCCTGCTCTGTCCCCAAAGGTTTTGCTAAGCCAGTCCCCCACTAAACTTTTAGCGTTGGTTAAATGTTCCGGATCGGTGCCCATTTGAAAGATTAGGGTTTTAGCGAACGATCGTCGCTCCAGGTATTTCCGCACCAAACGCGTTTTGCCCAATCCGCCTTCCCCATGGATCAAAATGATTTTAGTCCCGCGATCGATGAGAGCATCCAGTTGGGTAAATTCGGGATCACGGGGAATCCAAAGGGTATCCGTTCGACAGGAATTACCGTTCCCCACACAGTACTGATGGGCATAATGGCCCAGCACCGCGCGAAAGTTTCTTTTGTTCACGGGTTGGCCTAACGTTTGCCCCAAAATTCGAAATAGCTTGGAGCCTTCTTCGCGAATGTGACTGGGACTGTACCCTAAATTCATCTCTTCGTAGGTACAATTTTCCCAAGCACAACGAAAAATATCTTGGTGTAAATTGCTCAAGGGTTCGCCGGTGGCTTGATGAAATAGCTCATTCATCAGCCTTAGCGCTTCATCACACTCCATATCGTCCGCTAAGTATTTCTTCTCCTTAATCTAACGATTCGATTTTCTTTTTTCCAGACCTCGATCGCCTCAGTTGTCAGGAAAGGGAACAAGATCCGACAAAACCCGACAACTCCCAACATTCAAGGATTTCAGAGTATCTGGAATATCCGACAGGATCGGATTGTCATCTCTGTAGTATCTGACGACAATTACAGGTGTTAGGCAAGCGTTAGCCAGTGAATCCATCGCTTAACTTGAGTTTTCCTAACAGATAACTTGGACTTTTAACCTGGATTTTTCAGTTTGATTTTTCAGTTTGATTTTTCAGTTTGGCTTTTTCAGTGAGGAGTCAAGACGATCAGACATCAGACGCTTACGGATTACCACGGAGGAAACACTATGACTCGCGATGTACCTCAACCCCCTGCAATGGGTACCAGAAATGAAACCTTATCTGAGAGCTTAGCCCCGATCGGCCAACGGTCTGAAGCCGCGTTAGAGCGTTCTCAAGCAGTGACGGATTGGTTCAAGCGGCTCGACCAACTTCACGTTCGTCAAGATGACACCGATCGACGCCTGACTCGCTTAGAAACTCAACTTGAAACTCAACTCCAGTCTATCGCCATGACCACACAATCGGGCCAAAAATCCGCGTCCCCTCGCAGCTACCGTTCTTCCCACGCCAAAGCCCCACTCCCTTACTCTGCGCCGGTGCAGTTGTCTTTCCTGAGCCTGAAGTGGATGTTTTTCTTTGTCACAGGACTGTCATTAGTCCTGCTATTCTCCGCTGGGTTTGGGGCCGCTAATCCCGCGATCGGGACTTGGGTAGGACTGATGAAGACTCTCCTGACACCGCTAGCCATCATTGTCCTCATGGGTTGGTTTATCACGGTGGTTCAGGAATCCTTTAAATAAGGATCCATGGGGGTGGGATGCTCCTTTTGCCCACCCCTCTTTTTGTAACGAAACGTATACGCCTTCTCAGAAGCGGTTCCGTAATTCCCTATGATGGTCTACTAATGAACCTTTCATAGCTCTACACAGTTGTTTACAAAGCTCGTTTGGGGACATGAATCGTTCTAATCTGAAATATATGAGCTAGCGCTTGGGCTGCCTATTCTGTGCTGCTTCAAGTGAAAGTCAGATTTAACACCGTAGATCCGTAGGGAGCTTTAGAATCCGATGAGTGTTAAGGCAAGTGGTGGAAGCTCTTTAGCACGCCCGCAACTTTATCAAACCGCCGCCCTATCTGCGATTTCCCAAGCTGAACAGCAAGATCGGTACTTGGGTCGCAGCGAGCTGGAGCAACTCACTCAGTTTTTTGCATCCGGTGCGAAGCGGATTGAGATTGCAGATATTTTGACTCGGAACTCTGAACTGATCGTATCCCGCGCTGCCAACCGTATCTTTACGGGTGGTTCGCCGATGGCCTTCCTGGAGAAGCCCCCGGCGGATGCCCCAACGATGACGATCGCGGGAACGGTTCTGGACATGCAGGAAAGCATGAAACTGGGAACCGTCACCTATGCCGAAGCTGCTAGCAGTGGCGGTGGCTTCTTTGGTGGATTGCGATCGGTTGTGTCGGGTTCCAGCACTGGCCCCATCCCCGCCGGATTCCGTCCGATCAACGTGGCCCGCTATGGCCCATCGAACATGGCCAAGTCCCTGCGGGATTTAAGCTGGTTCCTGCGCTATACGACCTATGCGATCGTGGCCGGAGATCCCAGCATCGTTGAAGTGAACACTCGCGGTCTACGGGAAATTATTGAAGGTGTCTGCTCGGCAGCAGCCACCATTGTGGCCCTGCAAGAAATGCGGGCAGCGGCAGTAGCTTACTTTAAAGGCGATGACGCCGCAGCGGAAATTGTGGATCAGTACTTCACCGTGTTGGTGAACGAATTCCAGGCCGCAGCACCCTCCGATAAGCTCCGTCAACGGCCCTCTTCCGATCAGCAAGGGTTGAAGCTACCCCAGATCTACTTCAACGCCGCTGAGCGCCGCCAAAAGTTTGTCATGAAGCCCGGTCTCTCTGCTTCGGAGAAAAACGAAGTGGTGCGGGCTGCTTACCGCCAAGTGTTTGAGCGCGACATTACCCGTGCTTACTCCTTGAGCATTTCTGACTTGGAATCCAAGGTGAAGAACAACGAAATCTCCATGAAGGAGTTTGTTCGTCGCCTCTGCAAGTCTCCGCTATATCGCAAGAATTTCTTTGAACCCTACATCAACAGCCGTGCGCTGGAGTTGGCATTCCGTCACATCCTGGGTCGTGGGCCATCTTCCCGTGAAGAAGTTCAAAAATATTTCTCGATCGTCTCTTCCGGCGGCTTGTCTGCCCTGGTAGATGCCTTGGTAGACTCCACGGAGTACGCAGACTACTTCGGGGAAGAAACCGTTCCCTACCTGCGTGGGTTGGGTCAAGAAGCCCAGGAATGCCGCAACTGGGGTCCGCAGCAAGACCTGTTTAACTACAGTGCGCCCTTCCGCAAGGTGCCTCAGTTCATCACCACCTTTGCCGCCTACGATCAGCCCCTGCCGGAACAGCATGTTTACGGTCGCGGTCACGATCCGATCGAAAATCAGTTTGGCGCAATCTTCCCGAAGGAAACCCGCAACCCCAACAGCAATCCTGCCCCCTTCGGCAAGGATACTCGTCGGGTTCTGATTACCCGAGGCCCTGGTATCAACAACCAACTCGGCAACCCCGGTGCCCGTGGCGTCAACCCCGGAACCTTGGGGCCCAAGGTCTTCAAGTTGGATCAGCTGCCTAGCTTCACCGGCATTTCCCGCAGTGGTGTAAGCGGTTATAAGTCTCCTTCCACCAAGGGCATCAGCACCAAGTTCTCGGAAAGCTCAGCTCAAAAAGTCATCCGCGCTTGCTACTTGCAAGTGATTGGTCGCGATGTCTATGCGGGACAACGCCTGACCGTTGATGAGATCCAATTGGAAAATGGTGACATCAGCGTCCGGGAGTTTATCCGTCGCTTGGCCAAGTCTGAGTTGTATCGCAAGCTGTACTGGACGCCGCTCTATGTCATGAAGGCGATCGAGTACCTGCACCGTCGTCTGTTGGGTCGTCCCACCTACGGTCGTCAGGAAACGAATAAGTACTTCGACATCGCATCCAAGCAGGGCTTCTATGCCGTGGTAGATGCCATCCTCGACACCGAAGAGTACTACCAAACCTTCAGTGAGGACACCGTTCCCTACGAGCGTTACATTACTGCCGCTGGCTTCTCCGCTCGGAACAACCGCGTCGGGTCCATGGGCGATCGCCTGTTAGCCAAGACCACGTCCGAAGAGCCAACGCCACGCTTTGTCACCCTGGGCGAAGTCACCGAAATGCGGACTCAGCCCGACATTGCCTTCCGCTCCAACCAAGGGGTCAGCAAGAAGCGGGTACAAACGAAGGTCTTCAAGCTCACCAGCTTGGCCGACAAGCCCAACCTGGAAGTGGTTATCAACGCGGCCTATCGGCAAATCTTCGAGCGCGACATTGCGCCTTACATCACCGACAACGAGTTCACCGTCCTGGAAAGCCGCCTGCGCAACGGCGAAATCACCGTCAAGGAATTCATCGAAGGCATGGGTTCGTCCAAGCTCTACATCAAGGAGTTCTACGCACCCTACCCGAACACCAAGGTGATCGAACTGGGTACCAAGCACTTCCTCGGTCGGGCTCCGCTGGCTCAGGCTGAAATCCGCAAGTACAATGCCATTCTGTCTAGCCAAGGCTTGAAGGCGTTTATCCATGCCATGGTGAACAGCCCCGAGTACCTGTCGGCCTTCAACGAAGATACGGTGCCTTACAACCGTTATCTGACCCTGCCGGCTGCTAACTACCCCAATACCCAACGGCTGTACAACAAGCTCACCAAGCAAAACAAGCGCTTGGAAGTGCCCAGCTTTGATCCTGTGACGTCCAAAGTGGATGGGGCCAGTCTGCCACTAACCGCCAGCGCGATCGCAGCGAATAATGAAGCGGTTCTGGCGGGTTCCGCCCGGATGTCTGGAGCGAGTGCAGCAGTTGTGGTGAGCCAAGCACCAACGAAGATTGTGCGCCTGTCTGTGGATGGATCTGCGGCAGTGGCGAATGCAGTCTACGCTCAGGTGATGGACGTGGCCGTGGATGCAATTCCGGCTGAGTTCCGGCTAGCCGCTGGGGAAGCTCAACTCCTGGAAGGTCTAAGCGTGCGGGAGTTCGTCCGGGCCGTTGTAACTTCGGATGCCTACACCGCACGGTTTGGCAAATTCCCCGTTGCGAAACAGGCTGAATTGTTGTTCCGCCATCTGCTGGGTCGCGCGATCGCCACAGATGTGGAGAAACTCCAGTACAGCCAATTGATCCAAACGGAAGGGTTGGCGGCTGCGGTGGAAGCGTTGCTCAATAGTGCTGAGTACAATCGCTTCTTCGGCGAAGATGTGGTGCCCTACAAGCGCTTCCCATCTCTGCCTGCCGATATGGTGTAAGTTCAACTCCCTTGGAATCTGACTGTTTAGCTCGATTCTAAAATTAGCCCCTAGACGGGATTCGTCTAGGGGTTTTCTGTGGCTGGGGGCCGATCGCTGGGAAGCTAAGCAACCCGTTTTTCCAGGTATTGGCCAATCATTTGTTCTTCCCCGGCGCGGGAAATGATGGTTTGGCGCGTGCGGTATTTGCTGCCGATGAGTTTGACTTCCTCTTCAAATACGGAGCCTTGGTACTCGGTGCGGAGGCAGAGGGTTTCTGGATTGGTCATGGAGAAGGTGGCAACGATCGGCTTGGGGGTGGCAAAGCCGCGATCTCGGTACATTAATCCATCGGCAATGCCAAATAGAGTGGATCCTTTAGACATATTTTTGCCCAGGATGGAATTTTTGCTATCCCAGGTGACGCTAGCCCCGCAGGTCATGAAATCCACATCTTCCAAGTCATGCAACTGTGCTAAGTGCCGCAACTCATCGCAGCCCTGCTCAAGAAACTGAACCGTAATCAGGCTTTCGACTTCCTGGACTTCCCCATCGGGCAAGGTGAAGTAGCGACGTTCCGATCGCCACTGCCCGGAGGAACTTTTGAAAAACTGAGCAATTAGATCATCACCCACCGCATGGCGTTGCAGAGTTGAATTCACAGGCATCCTTCCTTGAGAGAGTAGAAGACACGACTTCAGTTACGAAATCATCACTTGATGGTCACAATTCTTAATATAAATCCAGATTCGTGGCGTAGCAATTTCTACAAATTATTGACAAATTTGCCAAAACAGTGATCAGTTTTTCTGAATCTACCGATCATCTTCCCAATCCCTGGAGTCATTTCCCGATCGACCGCCATTTTGGGACAGGGCTGCGTAGGATAGATCAATGCCTATCTTTTGGTGCAATGTAATCGGTTATGCAGCTTCTCCAAGTCACCCATTTGCAAAAACAGTACTCCAACCAGGGAAAATGGATCCAAGCTGTGGATAATGTCTCGTTGCACTTGGCGGCGGGGGAAGTCTTAGCATTTTTGGGGCCCAATGGCGCGGGTAAGACCACGACAATTAAGATGATTGCTGGGTTGATTGTGCCCGATCGGGGGCAAGTGACGGTCGTGGGTAAGAATCCCCATCGGGATCCATCGGCGCTGCGATCGTTAGGGGCAGTGTTGGAGGGCAATCGCAATCTTTACTGGCGCTTAACCCCCGAGGAAAATTTGGAATATTTTGGGGTACTGCGGGGATTATCGGCGCGGGAAGCTCGGCAACGCGGGAGACGGTTGTTAGAGCGCTTTGAGTTAATGCACAAGCGGACAACAGTGGTGCAGCGGTTATCCCGTGGAATGCAGCAAAAGGTAGCGATCGCGGTGGCACTCATTCACGAACCACAGTTGATCTTGCTAGATGAGCCAACCTTAGGATTGGATGTGGAAGCGACGCAAACGGTAAAGCGCTTGGTGCGGGAAATTGCAGCGGAGGGGCGGGGGATTTTACTGACGACCCACCAGTTGGACATTGCAGAGGAGTTGAGCGATCGGGTAGCGGTAATTCGGCAAGGACGCATTGTGGCAGAAAAGCGGACGGCGGAACTGATTCAGGAATTTTCCAGCAGTGCCTACCGCATTGAGCTGGAGCAATCGATCGGAGTCGATCGACAAACTAAGTTAGCACTATTGGGCTTAGACATCGATCCATTTTCCCAGACGTTACATGTAGTAGATACAGAACTGTTGTATACCGTGCTAGCAGTTCTGCAACCTTTACCGATTCTGAGAATCGAGCGCGATCGGGCAAATTTGACGGATATTTTTTTACAACTGGTTCAGGAGCGGTCGAGTGGCGAAGATTAAGGGTATGCAGGTGAAGCGATCGGCGCAGATTTTAGATATTTTTCGGTTATTTCTGGCGGAGTTTAAGCGGGCTTGGATTCAGTTTAAGCGCTATCCGGCGGAGTCGATCGGGGGTGTCTTTATTATTACGTCGGTGTTTTATGGTTTGTTTTTGAGTGCACAGTATATTGCGGGGCCGATTCAGTTTGGCGATAAGTTGGATAGTGTAATTGTGGGGTATTTACTATGGTCGTTGTCGATTTTCGTGATTACGGATATTGCGGGAACATTGCAAAGTGAGGCGCAAACGGGAACGCTGGAGCAGTTGTTTTTAACCAGCTTTGGGGCGAGGACATTATTTCTGGTACGGGCGATCGCGGATTTAGCAATTCAGTTGATTTTGCTGGGCGTGATTTTGTTGATCATTATGGTATTGACGGGACGGTATTTATCGTTCCCGATCGTGCTAGTTTTGCCATTGGCAACAGTATTAATGGGAGCCTATGGTTTAGGGTTTATCATGGGCGGTATTTCGCTATTGTTTAAGCGGATACAGCAAATTCTAGCAATCTTTCAGTTTGCATTACTGTTTCTGTTGACCGCACCAACAGAGGAATGGACGGGGATTGGGCACATCGTAGGATACTTTTTGCCGATGAGTCCGGGGGCAGGGCTGCTGCGGAATTTGATGGCGCGGGAGTCGGGTCTAGATGCCACGGCATTGGCGATCGCGTTGGTCAATGGGGGTGTTTATCTAGCAATCGGCTTGGTGTTATTTGGTTGGGCGGAACGGGAAACAAAGCGTCGCGGCAAGTTAGGGGGGTATTAGGGGTGCTGTTGGGATTATTGGATACGGCAACGATCGCAACGCCGGAAAGTTTGCTCGGGCTATTCGGGTTAGGAATTTTTACGGGAGCGGTGGCTGGCGTTTTGGGGATTGGGGGGGGATTGCTGATTGTTCCCGTGTTGAGCCTGTGGTCGATTCCGTTGGTGCAGGCGACGGCAACGAGCTTGGTGGGGGTGTGGATGAGTGCGGTGTCGGGAACCGTCCAGAATTGGCGCAAGGGGCAATTAGATGGCCGATCGTCGATCGTGTTGGCGGTGTTTGGAATGGTGACGGCATCACTAGGGGCTTGGGTGGGAAAAGTTTTGCCCAATGCCGCGATCGCCTTTAGCTTTGCGGGGTTGATGTGGGTGATTATTTATTTGATGGATCTCAAGCAGAAGTTGAAGGTGCGGGAAAAGACGATAACTGATGCGACTGAGAGTCTGTCCGATCGACGGCCGCCTGAACCGTTACGGTTGCCGCAGGTCGCTGGAATCGGGTTGGGAGCAGGATTTTTGTCGGGGTTGTTTGGAGTGGGTGGCGGTGCGATTATGGTACCGTTGCAGATGCTGTTTCTGGGGGAGCCGATTAAGTCAGCGGTCCGCACCAGTTTAGGCGCGATCGTATTGATTGCGATGAGTGGGTTGGTCAGTCATACGCTGAATGGAAATGTGTTGTGGCCTCCAGGGATTGCGATCGCGCTGGGTGGGATGTTAGGAGCACAGTTGGGAACGCGATTACTAAATCGATTGTCTTCGAAAGCGGTCGATCGAACCTTTCGAGGATTGCTGATTTTACTGTCCGTGTATATGGTTTGGAAGGGGTTTAGTAGTTAAGGCTCTCCTCACGCTCCTTCCTAAGGATGGCCAAAAAAGCTAGGGGATTTCGTTTTGCAACTCTAGAGGTTCCACTAGAGAGTCCAAGGCACAGCTGAATACCCAATGCAGCTAGCTAGATGAATATTCGTACGTAGGCTCATAGGGCAGGAAACCATTTGCCATCAACGTTGGAGATGGCAATTCCTGAAGCCTCACCTGGAAAGCTTCTAAGGATAAGGGTGGTGCATAGAGAAACCCCTGTCCGGCATGACAGCCTTGATGGCGCAAAAATGATAACTGACTACTATTTTCAATGCCTTCCGCAATAATTTTTAGATTTAAGCTGCGGGACATGGCAATAATTGCTTTACAAATCATGGTTGCATTACGATCGCGATTGATTTTATGGGTAAATGATTGATCAATTTTGATCTCATCGATCGGCAACTGACTTAAGTAGCTCAGTGATGAATAGCCTGTACCAAAATCATCAATAGCAATATTCACACCTAAGGCTTTCAGTTGTTGCAGTTTACGAATTGTCAATTCAACCTGCTCCATCAAACAACTTTCCGTAAGTTCCAACACAAGTAGATGCGGCGCTAGCCCACTTTCTTGCAAAATACTCGCCACTAGCTCTGGCAGCGTTGCTTGTTGAAATTGCGCCATGGACAGATTAACTGCCACTTGGAGGGGGAACTGCATCTGCCTTTGCCATTGAGCCGCATGGTGACACGCCTGCCGCAGAACCCATTCCCCCAACGCTAAAATCAGCCCTTGTTCTTCCGCGATCGCAATGAACTGATTCGGCGGAATCATCCCCCGTTCAGGATGCTGCCAACGCACTAAGGCTTCTGCACCAATCATGCAACCCTTCGCGAGATCTACCTGAGGTTGATAGTAGAGACGGAGTTCCGATCGTTCGATCGCCTTGGCAAGTTCATTGGCAATTAAATGATGCTTAGCTTCCACCGCAGCCAACTGTGGGCTATAAAATCGATAGGAACTATGGCGCTTTTTGGCCCACCGCATCGCCGCATTACTTTGAGTCAAGAGCTCCTCAGAAGACAAGCTATGTTGAGGATACAGTGCAATGCCAACACTCAGTTGAATCCGAATTTCCTGTCCGTCGATCGAGTAGGGAACGGTGAGAATGTTGATTAACAGTTGAACAAATTCTTCAATTTCTTCAGGATCACCTGCATCGGGCAGAGCTAGGCCAAATTCCTCTTCATGCAACCGGGCCGCCAGTCCTGGACGACCCGTCACTTGCAGACGCTCACCAATGGCATGGAGAAGACGATTACTAATCAAACCTCCGTAGGTCAATTGAATGACGCGGTAGGAGGTTATTTTCAACGACAGCACTGCGATCGACTCCGTGTGTTGAAGCGTCACTTCACAAAGTTGTGTCAAATGGCGTTGAAACAGATTAATGTTGGGGAGATTGGTCACACTATCCCAGTTGGCAACCTTCTCAAAGGCAGCCTTAGCCTGGGCAACCTGCTCTAAGTAACCTTGGGCAAAAACTGATTTTTTGCGAAAGCAAGAATGAATCGCAGCCAACAAATCCTGACTGCTGCAGGGCTTGGTGAGATAATCATCAGCTCCCTGGTTCATCCCCTGCCTCACCTCAGCATGGCTAGTCCGAGCACTGAGGAAAATGAAGGGAATTGCAGTCGTGGCAGGATGACTGCGCAGCGTCTCCAACACCTCGTATCCATCACACTCCGGCATCGAAATATCACATAGAATGAGATCGGGACGGAGAACTAAGGCTTGCTGAATTCCTTCTCTCCCATGATTAACGCCGATCGCACGAAAGCCATTGATTTCTAGGATCTTCACCCAGTTATCCCGGATTGCATCCTCATCCTCAATCAACAAAATTGTTTTCATTACACTAAACTTAGTCAAACGGTAGTGCAGAGCCTTGCGTGATTGTGAGGAGAATGTAAAATAGCAGTCAAATTACAGAAAGTCGCTACCCTGAAATAATCACTCTTCTACTCAAAAACATTGCCTTTCAAAAACATTGCCTTTTGTCTTAGGTGATTTGGTCTTAGGTGATTATATGGGGCATAGCTAAGCATAGGCACAGAGTCTCCCCGTAAGCACGTGTAGACGAAACTTCAAGAATAGATATTTCAGATAGATATTTCAGTATGTATCTGATGGTACTTTTACTGAGTGTATGTTGGGCAACATCACCGACCGATTATATCAAGGAGAAGAAGGGGATGTCGATCCGCAGAATCAAGTAGACAGCTTTCAGTAAGCTGACTCAGAGCGGGGGTGACTCAGCTTGCAGGGAACTCGGCTGGAGGTGACTCGATTGGGGGTGAGTCAGCTTCCCTCGCCTAAAAATCCTTAGTTGCCCGATCGCTCCTGGTGTGATCCTCAATCCAACACAGGTGTGATCCCCACCTCAACTCAGGAGGGAACTGATTGAATCAACTTCTCTAAATAGATTGTGCTTATAGGCTAGGATAGGAGACAAGGTTCAAACCAGTTCGGATAATATTCCGACACATTTTTGACCCATTCTTTTAGTAAAACTTTCAGCAATCAGTTCTCAAAAATCAAGGCTAGCTTGAACTTTGCAGCCGTAGCACTCGCTATACACAGCCAGTCATACACAGCCAGTTATACACACCAGCTATACACAATGGAACACAGCACAGCCTGGTTAACCTAGCGTGTCTGCCGGAGAAATCTTAAAGGAATTTAAAGATTTCTGGAGAGAAAATCGTATGGGTGATGCGTCCTAGCTTCAGTCCTAAGGTAAATTTGAATTAAGTTGAAGATAGACCAGTGGTCAGCTGAGGCGATCGATCGAGGAGCCTCCAGATCCGATTGAGGAATTCTGGAAACTCTGGTCTTGGGGGTACCACTTGAGCTATGATATGACTTCTGAACTCTTGAAACGTCTAGTTGAATCTCTTGCAACTATCTATAAGCAGGGGATGAAGGTGTAGGCTGCATGTTCTCAGGGTAGTTCTGGGGGCTGCATATGCATCGACAGGAGGCGAATCTTAACTAGAGATACGAACTAGGAAATCATTAGCATGGTCAATCAGAAAGCAGGAACAGTGGATGTGGGCTTTACCCACGAAGATTTTGCAGCGTTATTGGATAAGTATGACTACCATTTCAGCCCTGGAGATGTGGTGGCTGGAACGGTATTCAGTCTTGAGCCACGGGGTGCACTGATTGACATCGGTGCTAAAACCGCAGCCTACATCCCCATTCAGGAAATGTCGATCAACCGCATCGACGCTCCTGAAGAAGTTCTGCAATCCAACGAAACCCGCGAGTTCTTCATTCTGGCTGACGAAAACGAAGATGGTCAGTTGACCCTCTCGATCCGCCGTATTGAGTATATGCGGGCCTGGGAACGGGTTCGTCAGTTGCAGGCAGAAGATGCAACCGTACGCTCCCTCGTCTTCGCAACCAACCGAGGTGGGGCCTTGGTGCGGATCGAAGGTCTGCGCGGGTTTATTCCTGGATCTCATATCAGTACCCGTAAACCCAAGGAAGAATTAGTCGGCGAAGAGCTGCCCCTGAAGTTCTTGGAAGTGGACGAAGAGCGCAATCGTCTCGTCTTGAGCCACCGTCGTGCGTTGGTTGAACGTAAGATGAACCGCCTAGAAGTGGGTGAAGTGGTCATCGGGACTGTGCGCGGGATCAAACCCTACGGTGCGTTTATCGACATCGGTGGCGTCAGCGGTCTGTTACACATTTCTGAAATCTCCCACGATCACATTGACATGCCCCACAGCGTGTTTAACGTGAACGATGAAGTTAAGGTCATGATTATTGACCTCGATGCAGAACGGGGTCGGATTTCGCTGTCTACTAAGCAGCTGGAGCCGGAACCTGGTGATATGGTGAAGAATCGCCAAGCGGTCTACGAACAAGCTGAAGAAATGGCTGCGAAGTACCGTGAAAAGCTGAAGGAGCAGGGTGCTCCCGTTCCTTCCATGGAAATTACAACGGAAGAAGCTGTGATTGCAGAATAGTTCTGCAGCATTCACCTAACTTGGCTTGAACTTGCTACACAAGCTTGAGCTTTAAGGGGCGTTCGATCGAACGCCCCTTTTTGGTTGGATCTGGGATTTTGATTGGATATGAGAGCGCGGGTCAACCTGTGGGATGGTCACGCATAGCGGTAATAGGATAGCGGTAATAGGGATGGTAGTAATACAGTGTGGCGATCGCGTGTTCGAGGATATCCAAGCGGTCATTTTTGATAAGGATGGAACCCTGGCAGATTCACGGGCTTACTTAGTAGCGCAGGCTCAAAAACGGATTGACTGTTTAGAAACTCATCTGGCTGAAATTCTTTCCCCCGCTGCAATGGAGCAGTTAACCGATCGGTTATTTCAGGCATGGGGGGTGGCGGAAACTCAGATTCATCCAGCAGGGCTGATGGCCGTGGGCTCCCGGCGGGATAACGAAATTGTCACGGCGGGATATGTGGCAGGATTGGGGTTTGCCTGGGTCGAGGCACTGACGATCGTGCAAACCGCCTTTCAAGCCGCGAATCAATTCTTTCCGCGCAAAGATTTACTGACCCCGATCGTAGCCCTGGGGCCAACTTATTTAGCGGCACTGCACAGACAGGGATTGCACCTGGGGCTACTGTCGGCAGACACCACACCCAATGTTGAAGCGTTTGTCAATACCTATGGGTTACAGCCCTATGTCTCGTTGGTCATGGGTGCCCAAGAGGGGTTAAGCAAGCCTGATCCACAGTTGCTACACCAAGCCTGCGCGACAATCGGCGTTCCGCCCTCGCAAACGTTAGTGGTGGGAGACTCCGCTGCTGATATTGAATTGGCCAAGCGGGCGGACGCAGCAGGCGCGATCGGGGTTTGGGGTGCATGGGGACAGCCTTTTACCATCCCCAATGCAGATGTCATGATCGCCAGTCTGGCTGAAATTACAGTCTTGTCAGGAATGGGGTAAACAGGCATCCCAATCAGAGATCCACAAATCAGGGCTACAAAAAAGAACCGATCGATGCGATCGGTTCTTTTTTCCTGAAGAAAATTTCGTGACTCAGACTCCAGTCGCCATGCGCTGAGGCATATGCTGAGTCATGTGCTAAGTCATGTGCCTAGATTCCGCTTTAAGCGGTTGCTAACAGACTCGTAGCCGCTTGCTTCAGGGCCTCAGCCTTATCCGTTTGCTCCCAAGGCAGTTCCAAATCGGGACGACCAAAGTGGCCGTAGGAAGCTACATCTTGGAAGAACCGACCACCCCGCTCTCCGGGCAACGTTTGGAGATTGAAGGTTTGGATAATGCCAGCGGGACGCAATTCAAAGTGCTGATTGACCAATTCGGTCAGCTTGTCAGCATCAATTTTGCCAGTGCCGAAGGTTTCCACCAACAAACTCACCGGACGAGCCACCCCGATCGCATAGCTCAACTGCACTTCACATTTATCCGCCAAACCCGCAGCCACAATATTCTTAGCTACGTGGCGAGCTGCATAGGCTGCACTGCGATCGACCTTTGTAGGATCCTTACCGGAGAAGGCCCCACCCCCGTGACGGGAATAGCCACCGTAGGTATCCACAATAATTTTGCGACCTGTCAGACCAGCATCACCTTGAGGCCCACCAATCACAAACTTGCCGGTGGGATTCACCAAATACTTCGTATTTTCATCGGGTTTGATGGCAATATCTGCAAAGCAAGGCTCCACCACATGCTTCCAGAGGTCTGCTTTGATTTGTTCTTGGCTGACTCCTTCATCATGTTGGGTCGAAACCAGGATGGTATCAATTCCGATCGGTTGATTATCTTCGTAGAGAATCGTAACTTGAGTTTTGCCATCCGGACGCAGATAGTTCACAATGCCAAGCTTGCGAACTTCCGCCAGCTTCCGGGAAATTCGGTGGGCCAAGCTAATGGGCAGGGGCATCAGTTCTGGCGTTTCGTTGCAAGCAAAGCCAAACATAATCCCTTGGTCGCCCGCACCAATTTTGTCCAGTTCCTCAGAACTAAGTTGTTCGCGAGTTTCCTGAGCGGTGTCTACCCCTTGGGCAATGTCGGGGGATTGCTCATCCAACGCCACTAAAACAGCACAGCTATTGGATGCAAAGCCATTTTCGGACAGCGTATAGCCAATTTCCGCAATTTTTTGGCGGGCTAACTCAATAAAATTGACCTGGGCCTTGGTTGTGATTTCACCCGTAATCAGCACGAGTCCTGTGTTGACAACCACTTCCGCCGCAACTCGGCTTTTCGGATCCTGGGTTAATACCGCATCCAGAATCGTGTCAGAAATTTGATCACAAATCTTGTCAGGATGCCCCTCAGTAACAGACTCAGACGTAAAGAAATATCGGCGTGACAAGGCAATACCCTCTCTTTCGCTCGTTAGGAACAATCGAAAAACTTAGCACTTCATCCTAGCAGGTTCAGTGGGTACAATTGCCGAGGGGAGTAAACAAGCTCACTCCACAGCTCCACTGAAGCCAGCTCAATTCCAAGAAACAGGCTAGAACGCCTATGACCTGATTGGAAACAACAATACCCAATCGTTAATCTTCAATGGAAATTCATGGGATTGACAGGCATCCTAGCAATTCTACGGAGATCGATGCTAGAAAAAACTGTGAACTTCATTCACTCTTTGAATTCATTTTTAGAAAGTGAATGAACAAAAATGGCGGCTTGGGTCCGATCGCGCAATCCTAAACGGCTCAGAATATTGGTGACATGGTTTTTGACGGTTTTTTCGGAAATATAAAGTTGTTGAGCAATTTCACGATTACTGGCTCCTTGAGCAATCCATTGCAAAATTTCCCGTTCGCGCGGCGTTAGGGATTCCAGTAGTTCTGTTCCTTCTATTGTGCCGTCCCAAGGTTTGTCCCATGCAAGATTCGTAGGATGGGAAATTGCGGACTGGGAACTATGGGGATTGTCAAGTTCAGAGGGCACTTTTTCGTAGGAAATCGTCTTGAGAGAATTGTCATGGAGAGAGGACTCATGGGCAGGGCTCTGGGATAACCCCGCACTAGACAGACCACTGGACATCAGGATTTTTTGGGCTAATCCTGGTGCTAATTGGGTATAGCCTTTCGCCACTAGATGAATGGCCTGCACCAATTCTTCAACCGGTGTATCTTTTAATAAATAGCCAGAAGCCCCGTGTTGCAAGGCTTGGGTCACATAGTCAGTATCATCAAAGGTTGTGAGAATGAGAACCTTGACCTGGGGAAAGTGCTGACAAATTTCCCGCGTTGCTGCAACGCCATCCATCACGGGCATCCGCACATCCATTAAGACCACATCCGGTTGCAACGTCGCCAGTTGACCGATCGCGGCTTCGCCATTGTCTGCTTCGCCAATCACTTCTAAATCCGGTTCCGGTTTAAGCAGCGCGCGCAGTCCTCGTCGAATCAGGGTTTGGTCATCTACTAGGAATAAACGGATCATGGGTGAATCTCTCCAATAGCAAACCGGAGGACGAGAAGTTAAGCAAGGAGTTAAGTGGGGGGCCAGGGAAAGGTTGCGGTGATCTGACAGCCTTGGCCAGGAGCGGTCAGAATGTCTAAGGTGCCGCCCAACGCGGAAACTCGCTCCTCCATCCCCTTCAGTCCAAAACCGCTTGTGGTCTGCGATCGCACAAATCCTCTTCCATTATCCTGAATCTTTACAACCAGCCGATCCTGGAGCACCACATCAATTTGGACGGTGGTTGCATTGGCATATTTTTGGATATTCGTCAGGGCTTCTTGGATAATGCGATAGGTCGATGTTTTGAGCGGATAGGGCAGATCGTGGGGAAGAGTCACCTCAATTTTAGGCAGGATCTGGGTCGATCGCTGAAAACCTTCCATTAATTCCTGTAACAAGGCTGCTAAAGGTTGATTCTTTAAAGGATCACTGCGCAGGGTGGATACAGAACTGCGCACATCCTGGAGGGTTTTGGCACTGAGTTGTTTAGCCTCTAAAAGGAGATCTTTCGCTTCCTGCGGATCGCTGTCTAGTAAACGAATCGCCGCCTCTAAATGGAGGTTAAAGGCTGTTAAGGTGTGACCGAGGGAATCGTGAATTTCGCGGGCAATGCGATTGCGTTCCTGCAAGGTTGCGACGTCTTCAATTTTGAGGGCATATTTCCGCAATTGCTCATGGGCGATCGCGAGTTCTTCACGACTTTTGCGTTCTGCCAATACTGCACTAATCATGGGGGATAGAAAAACTAGCGCAAGTCCCAGTAAGACAATCCCACTCATGGAAATCAACCAAAGACGCGAGATAGCAAATTCTGGAATTCGAGTTGCAACTAAAGGTCTGGGTCGCGCCGCGATCGAGAAATTGGTGTAGCGAAAGGGCAGGAAAATTAACAATCGGTAGATCTGAATTGAAAATGCTGTCAAAAATGTCGTAGAAATGATAGCAAGATGGTATTTTGATTCAAAAATCAAACAGCATCGAATCACAAAGATTACAAATAATAACGGAAAAAATTGTAGACCACTCAGTAAACTACTGAGAACAATTAACCCTGCATTCAGCAACAAATAGCCAACCTTGGCCCCGACTTGTTGGGTGGGGATGCGGAGCCCCAAGAGACCCACCATGACAATACAGAGCATATTTAAGAAGGGTTCTCGCGGAACCCAACGCACACCCCCGATCGAAAGTTCCGCAATCAGAGCGATCGTTAATAAGATCCATTCAAAATACAGCAAAAATTTAAGGGGATGATTGCGGGGGGTGAGCATGGTGCTGTCAGGTGGGACGTAAGGGTAAACGTAAGATGGAGAGGCACAATCGAGTTCGGTAAGACTCCCGATGACTCCTTCATTGCGGATTTTCTATGCTTCTGTCAATGGGTCTGAAGTCCTAGTCGGAGTAGAGCCCTAAGTTAGGACGATCGCCTCAGGGATGAATCAAGGGCAGTGGCTAGGATAGAACTATCGAAGCAAGCGGTAGCTTCTCCCCTTGCAACGAGGCATGTTAAACGATTTTCCTCAATGAGAATCCTTTCAAGGAGATAGGCATGAATTTCCAACTCAATCGTAAATGGGTCACCCTAGTTGCCGGTATGGCGGTGTTAGCCAGTCCTTTAGTGGCATCGAGTGCCTTTGCTCGCCCTGCGTGGAATGGTGATTCTGGTATGCAGATTGCCCAATTGGGTGAAGGTAAAGGCGATCGCATCGAGAAACTCAAACAGGAGTTGAATTTATCCCAGCAACAAATCGATCAAATCAAGCAGATTCGCCAATCGACCCGGAGTCAAATTGAAGCCCTCTTAACCCCGGAACAAAAGGCTCAAATTAAAGCAGCTGCGGGCAATCGCCAGGGTCGTCGGGGCGGCATGAAAGCAGCCAACTTGACCGATGCTCAGAAGGCTCAGATGAAGGAAATTATGAAAGCTTCCCGTGAAAAGATGAAGCAGGTTCTGACTCCCGAACAGCAAGCGAAGCTGCAACAGAAGATGCAGGAGCGACGGGGCAACAAGGCAAGAACAGGCCAAGGAGCCAGCTAGGTGAAACACCTAACACGCTTCGATCTACCTCATTGAGAGCACACCACTAGTCCACACCACTAGTCCACACCACTAGTTCACACCACTCAATGACATCCCATGTCAGTTAAAAAGAGGGCATTCCCTAGGGAACGCCCTCTTTTCTATTCTCATTTTCCGTTAAGACCCAGTATGTAAAGACCCAGTATGCACAGTTTTCACCCACTTCAGACGTTTGGGAACGATCGCCATCCGTGCTGTCACACTACTGACCACCACAAACCAATGCATCATGTAGAGAAAACCTTGCAGGGATTGCAGAATCGGCTCCCCCCAAGCTTCCCAGGGTCCTTTAAAGTGTTGGCCATGGGCTAAGCGTTTGCGGCGCAGTCCCCGCACAGTACTGGCAACAAAAAATAGAAAGGTCAGCATGGAGAGCGGTGTCAACATCATGCTGTGGTGACGGGCCAGGGCTAGGGCAAAGTCCGGAACCGCCGCCGTTGGCATGAAATATTGCATGATCCAAAAGGTGGAGAGATCGAGGGTTTTGCGAGTACCCATCCGATTTCTCAAGATCAACCGCCAATAGTCCAAATAGCGTTGATAGCCGCCTTCTGCCCAGCGATTGCGTTGATGCCACAGCGCTTTAACCGTGGTGACCCCTTCTTCGTAGACCGGCGGCAATGTAAAGCAATGAATATCCCAGTGATTGAGATGCAGGCGGAAGGTTAAATCCAAATCATCCGTAATGGTTTCTTCGTTCCAGCCACCGCAGTCTAGCAAGGCTTGGCGACGAACCATTTGGCCATTGCCCCGCAGTTCTCCCAGCCCACCGATCGCAATGCGTTGCTGTTGCATGAAGGCGTCTAACAACATTTCCGCATGTTGACCTTGGATCCAAAAATTCTCAGCTTCGGGAGAGTCCGTCTGCTCTGCTTGAACAACAGCTTTGCGAAGCTGGACGGCTCCAACCCGATCGTCTGCCAGGAAGATCGGGAGTGTCTGTTGGAGAAAATCAGGCTTAATTTGCGCATCTGCGTCAAATACCACCAGAAATTCCCCTTGGGTTTTTGACAGCACTTGATTCAACGCGCCAGATTTCCCCCCCGTAGCCCCTAGGGAACGGCGGAAAACATTCAGATTCGCAAATTCTGGCTTCAGGGTTTGGAGAATCTGGGCCGTCCGATCGGTGCTGGCATCATCAATGATCCAGACATCATAGCGATCGTGGGGATAATCTAAGGCACAGAGGTTACGCACCAGCTTTTCAATCACGGCCTCTTCATTTTTGGCAGACACTAGTACGGAGACAGTGGGCCAATCTTCCGTTGTCGTATCGGGTGTGGGGGCATGCACCATCGGCTTCGCAAAAAAAGCCCGCACCAAATGGAGTGTCATCAAACCGGTTATCGCCCAGACAATCCACAAGCCCCAAGCGATCGAATGGAGCAAATACATTAAGCTCCAAGCCCCTGTGAGCACAAAGGCCGCCTTGAGCCGACGCCCTGCAAATCCTTGATCCAGGGGAGAAGGCTCAAAATCTTCGTCTTCAGCAGTGAGGGGAAGCGCGATCGCCTCCGACAGCCCCGCAGGGCTTGATTCAGCCAACTCTAGCGACTGACAGGAATCGTTTTCTGGCCAAGAATTCTCCGACATAGGTGACCTGATTCAAAACACCCGATACTTGTCTAGACTGTCCATGGGGAACTCCCAAACGGAGTACCCATTTGGGCAAAATCATAGCAGGACAAGGACACGTTCTTTGAGCACGACTCATTAATCCTGCTCATGCATTGTGCTCATGGATTGTTTTATAGCGAGATGAAGCCGATTGCCTCTCGCTCATTTTCCCTGGCAAAACAGCCTTCATTGTAACTGACCCTTCTCTATTTCCTGAGACTCGTCTGTGGGAAGTTGTCCAGCAGGATCGATTCCTGTCCTGCAACAGGCTCAGCCATCATTACCCACACAATGCAGTCAGAATGCCAATGCAGTCAGAATGCAGTCAGAAATGGATTACGCATTCCATACACGCATTCCATTCAACGAAATTACGTTTAAATTGAAAGGGTTGGGATTGAAATGACTCAAGGTGCCTAATCTGAGATCTGACGTTGAGCCGCACCACAGTCAATCAACAGCCCCAATCAACAGCCCCATCAACAGTCCCAATCAACAGCCCCTTGGAAGCTGGACATCACCTCCGCACGACGACTAGATTCACACATGTAGATCCACTCCTGCTAGATCCACTCACAGAAAACATCTGATCCACCGATCGCGTTCGAATCGTCCTAGGAAAAACTCTATGGATTTTATAGATATCGTTGACGGTGGAAGCGATATCGCGGATGCATATAAAGGTTCTGTAAACTCGATCGCAAAGCATTGCGGGCTGATACCAGGTTGGGCACTTTAAAACAAAGAGATTGTTGACGGAATCTCTTGGTGGATCGGTCAGACTGACTGACGGGTCTGACCGCAGGAAATCCCCAGGCATCCCCCTGCCGAGACGAAATGATTGGGTTCACTAGTTCAATTACCGGATACCTATCTCACATCCTATGAATTTGGGTGCAGACAATTTACCAACAGCCAATTTGCCAACGGCCCCTTTTCCCCAGGTACTGCCAGTTTTTGGACGGCATGGTGGAGCGGTGACGAAATATGAAAAGGTGTTGATGCATCACCCCAATCACCAACCCGCATGGCTGGCACGGGGATATCTCTTGCAAAAATGGGGCATTCACGAAGAGGCGATCGCCAGCTTTCAGCAGGTTTTAGCTCTGGATCCAAGAAATGTTTTGGCTTGCCAAGGTAAGGGAATTTCCCTGGGAGAACTGGGTCAGTACGAAGCCGCCCTACAAATGTTTGACACGGTCATTCAGATTGCCCCTCAGGACTATCGCGGACGGTACAACCAAGGCAAAGTCTTGATGAATTTGTGCCGTTATGCAGAGGCGATTAAAAGTTTTGAACAAGTTTTGAAGCTCAAACCCGAGAATTACAAGTCTTGGTACAACCGAGGCATGTGCCAGGATGCCTTGAACCAATCCAAACAGGCATTGTTTAGTCTAGAAACAGCATTACAAATCAAGCCCGATTGCTACTACGCTTGGAGTGCTCGGGGGTCAGTGCTGATCAAGTTAGTCAAATATCAACAGGCAATGGACAGTTTTGATCGATCGCTCTCCCTCTGTCCTAACAACTTTGCAGCTTGGTATGGCAAGGCCAGTTGTTATGTGTGTCAAGATCAAGCTGCACAAGCCATTCAGGCTTTAGAGGAAGCGGTTGCCCATGCGCCCAATTTATGTCGTGTCATGCTCAGCAGTGATCCCAACTTTGACTCTATTCGGCACCTTGCAGCATTTCACGCGATCGTGGGCGAAGAGGAACCGACACAAAAACTGGTGGCAAGCCTAAACTAAATCCTGGACTCAGTATCCTGCACTCAATTTTGGGACCTAACAATTTGGTTCCTTAAATTCCTTGGCACAACCAGATCAAGGCTGAATTTGCGGAATGACATTTCTGCAAGGTGAGGTTATTGGACTGAAATAATTCCAACGTAACCCCATATCGATAATGCCAATGCAACCTTGCGATCGTGGACATTGCTATAGCCTGCCATTTAACGTCAAAACAACCATCCGGGTGGCGGCCTATATTCTCCGTCAGAATTCCCTAGGTCAGCAACAATTACTGATGTTCCAGCATCCGGACTGTGCGGAGGCACCGATTCAGATTCCGGGGGGCGGAGTGGAGCCTAATGAATCGATCGAAACGGCTTTGTACCGGGAAATTTGGGAGGAATCGGGTTTAAGTCATCTGACTGTAATTCGTAAATTGGGCGTTGTGGAAACGTGTTGGCGATTGCCACGCAAACAGATTTCCTATCGCCATTGTTTTCTACTCCGTACCCAACAACCAACACCGGAATGCTGGCAACAGTCCGTGCAAGGCACAGGCATTGATTCGGGTATGCAATTTTCCTACTTTTGGGGAGAACCCCGATCGGAATTATTTCAATCCCCAGAGTTGAGCTATTTTCTTAACTCTGACGCTATTCCTGAACTGTACGGCCATTAATGCATTAACGAATTCCCGATCGCACTCACTCACCATGGCTCAATACCGCTGAACCATGAATCCAATGAGTCATTCCCAAAGCTACTGATTCAAGGTCTGCCCCCTTTCTTGACAGCTTCTAGGCAACTTGTTATAACAAGTGAAACTTTGAAGTCAATCCCGATCGGGGGTGCCATGGCCAGTCAACAAGAGGTTAATCAGCCTAGTCCAGATCCGCTCCTACATCCACTCAGTTCTGCCCCACCGCTAACAGGGCCTTCTGCGGAACCAGGAGAGGCTGAGGCCAGTTTCGATCGATCGGCTCCCGCAGCTTCCGCCTACCTCTCGCCGCGACAAGTATTTTCCCCCGAAGGTCTAGAACAATTGAATCAGCGTTCTGACCTGAAAGGCACACTGCAACTCCTCTATCACCTCAGCATCCTAGGGACGAGTGGCTATCTCTGGTTGACCCATTTACAGGACCCATGGATTGGCATTCCGGCTTTAATGGCCTATGGCTTTAGCATTGCAGCTATGTTTGCACCTCTCCACGAATGCGTTCATCGCACTGCTTTTGCCAACAGTCGGGTTAATGATATTGTTGCGTGGCTGGCAGGATTGCTCTCCCTGTATAACAGTACATTCTATCGCCGCTATCACAAGTGGCACCATCGCTATACCCGCATCCCTGGCAAAGACCCCGAACTCACCGATCCCACCCCCAACCATCTTGGTGAATACCTCTGGCAAGTGAGCGGCATTCCCTGGTGGATGGGTAAGGTGCAAGGCCATTACCGCTGCGCGATCGGCCAAATGGAAGATCTCCCCTATATTCCAGCTACAGCTCGATCGGAAGTCCAACGATCGGTACAACTTCAACTGGCTTGCTATGGCCTCGCGATCGGCCTATCGATTTATTTCCACTCGTTTGCGTTCGTTTTGGGTTGGGTTTTACCCCTCGCGATCGGGCAACCCATCTTGCGCCTCATCCTTTTAGCAGAGCACACTGGCTGCACCCTCGATGCCAACCCCTTCACAAATACCCGCACGACCCTCACCTGGCCACCCCTGCGTTGGTTGATGTGGAATATGCCCTTTCATGCGGAACATCACTTCTGCCCTTCCCTACCGTTCCATGCCCTTGGCCAAGCTCACCAACAATTACGATCGCAGTTGCAGCACGTTGCTCCAGGTTACACCGCTGTCAACCTGAATATCATTCAAAACCTGGGCCATCTTCCTCAATAAATTGGCTGTCTTTTCTACAAGATAGATCGTTCTTCTTTTTGTGCCTCCATGACTGAATTTCTGACGTTAACAGAGTTCCCCTTACAGTGTGGGATCGTTTTGCCAGAAATTTGTCTGGCATACCAGATTTATGGTGAGTTCAATCATCCTAGCAATCCCACTAATATCATTCTCTATCCCACGTCCTATGGAGCACAGCACCTAGATTTAGATTGGCTAATCGCCCCGGATGGCATTCTGAATCCAGATCAATACTGCATCATCATGGTTAATATGCTAGGCAATGGTCTTTCCACTTCGCCTAGTAATTCTGCCCACTGTGGTTTAGCCGAACAAAATTTTTGGTTTACCCATTGGGATAATGTTCGTCTACAGGCCCACCTAGTCCTTAACCACCTCGGCATTCAGCAACTTGCGTTAGTCTATGGCTGGTCGATGGGGGCACAACAGGCTTACCACTGGGCCGCTTGCTACCCCGATCGGGTCGCTCGAATTGCAGCCCTGTGTGGCACCGCCCGCACCACGGAGCACAACCAAATCTTTTTGCAGAGCTTGCGCCATGCCCTGACAAGCGATCCCACTTGGACGGGCTGTGGATTTGATGGTGTGCCCGATCGCGGATTGCAAACCTTCGCTCGAATTTATGCCAGTTGGGCCGCTTCTCAAGCCTTTTACCGCGATCGCCTCTACCTGCCCCTTGGTTATTCTTCTTTAGATGACTATCTTTTGCGAGGCTGGGAGGCGGGCTACCGGAAACGCGATCCACGGAACCTAATTGCAATGATTGATACATGGTTGCGCTGCGATGTCAGCGATAATCCAATCTATCACGGAGATTACCGGGCCGCGCTCGCTGCCATTCAAGCAAAAACGCTGATTATGCCGGGAGCAACGGATCTGTATTTTACGCCGGAGGACTGCAAAGCTGAGGCCGACTTGATTCCCAACGCACAATATCTACCGATTCCTTCCCTGTGGGGACACCGTGCAGGCAACCCCTACCAACATCCCCCAGATGCAACATTTATTCGATCGGCGATTGCAGCATTGTTAGCGGAGTGATTTGCGAAGGATTGGTGTGTGCTTCCTCAGCCATTCAGATTTCTATTGACGGACTCGATGTTTCTTCTTAAGGACTCAACACAACCATGGCATTGTCGGAATTGGCCCGCACCCAAGGAATTCGCTACTTCCTGATTTCCTTTACCGATCTCTTTGGGGTACAGCGATCGAAATTAGTTCCCGCCGCTGCGATCGACCCAATTGCCGCAGAGGGAGCCGGGTTTGCTGGGTTCGCAGCCTGGTTGGATATGACTCCAGCCGATCCTGATATTCTGGCGATTCCCGATCCCGATCGCCTAATTCAATTGCCCTGGCAGCGGGATGTGGCTTGGATGCCAGCGGATTTGTACTGGGGAACTGGGGACGCGATCGCCCAAACGCCCCGGTTAACACTCAAGCGCGTGCTGGCCCAAGCCGACGAGTTAGGCTATCGCGTCAAAACTGGCGTGGAGTGCGAATATTTTCTTCTGCAAGCCGATGGAGAACAGCTCTCCGACCCCTACGATCGGGCTGCCAAGCCTTGCTACGACCAACAGGCTCTGATGCGGCGCTATGACGTAATTGCAGAAATCTGTGATGCCATGCTGGAACTGGGTTGGGAACCCTATCAAAATGACCACGAAGACGCCAATGGTCAGTTTGAAATGAATTGGAAATATGCCGATGCCTTGGTAACTGCCGATCGCCATGCTTTTTTTAAATACATGGTGAAATCGATCGCCCAGAAGCAGGGTTATCGCGCGACCTTTATGCCTAAGCCCTTTTCGGATTTAACCGGCAATGGCTGCCATACGCACCTCTCCCTCTGGGATCGCGAGACGACCACTAACCTTTTTGATGATGCCCACGGTGAACTCGGACTGTCGGCCCTGGCCTATCAGTTCATCGCTGGAGTGTTACATTCCGCCAGTGCCCTTTGTGCCATCAGCAACCCCACCGTGAATTCCTACAAACGGCTGAATGCTGCTACGCCCCATTCCGGCGCAACTTGGTCACCCACCACCATTACCTACGGGGGCAACAATCGGACCCATATGATTCGGATTCCCGATCGAGGACGGTTTGAGTGTCGCTTGCCCGACGGTGCGGCGAATCCCTATCTGCTACCCGCTGCGTTGGTGGCGGCAGGTTTAGATGGCATTGTGGAAAAACGCGATCCCGGTGCACGATCGAACATCAATAGCTATACCGATGCAGTCGCACTAAATGTGAAAAGATTGCCCAATAATTTACTCGATGCATTACGGGCCTTAGATAGCAATGCAATCATGCGCGATCGATTAGGCAATGAAATTGTAGATGCCTATCTAAAACTCAAACATCACGAATGGTCGGAGTATACCAACCACCTCAGCAGTTGGGAACTCCGTCATACGTTAGATTGTTAAGGTGATAGCGGTGTGAGGTGAATCAGGGAACCGATCGTTGAAACCATTGGGTAATGCCATCGGCCAACGTATCGGCTAGTTTCACCTGCTCCCGATCGTTGCGAATCCATTCAAATTCATCGGGGTTGATCATATAACCCAATTCCATCAAAATCGATGGGGCCACCGCTGGACGGGTCAACGCTAAGTTATTCCAAGTCACGCCATCGGACGATCGCCCCAAGCGTTTGACCAATCCATCATGTAAAAAAGCCGCCAAGCTCTGGGATTGAGAATGATACCAAAATACAGAAACGCCTTTGGTGCTAATGGCATCGCCATCATCCGGTAAAGCATTGTAATGAATACTTACAGCAATGGTGGGTTCAACTTTATTAATCATGGCCGCCCGATCGTTGGGCCATAGATCCACATCCGCCTCGCGGGTCATGATCACCGTTGCGCCCCGTTGCACCAAGCGATCGCGAACCAGCTTGGAGACTTTCAACGCCACATCCTTTTCCGGCAAGCCTGTAAACCCAACGGCACCCAAATCCTCCGGCCCCCCATGGCCCGGATCGAGCAAAATTTTCAGCCCCGTTAATGGCTTGGCGGCATTGCCCGTCAGTTTCGGTGGGTGGCGCAGGGAGAGAACCAACGTCGAGCCTTCATAGCGCAGTTTGTAGCCCCACTGTTGGTCAGATTTGAGCGCAAAACGATAGTCAATCCGACCCGGTTGCGTCTGCTGCCAATCTAAGCGATCGATCACCGGATTCGTCACCAGCCGCATCGTATCCGTTTGTGCCGTCGCATTATGCAACGTGAGTGTAAATTCCCGATCGCGCTGCTGCACCGTCAGCGGCACCGGCGCTTGCAAAGGAAAGAACACATCTGTCCAACCGTTTTTACTCTGCGATCGAATCCCCCGAATCATCGATTGCACGGGGGTTGCACTCGCGATCGGCTTCGTTTCCGACTTACGAATCCAAGCGCCGTAATCCAAGCGATACCAGTCCCCTTCGCTTCCGGTCACCGTGGCGCGAGTTCCCTTGGGTAAGGGCGTCATGCGGGAATAATCCGTACTGGCTCCCGTGCGGGCTGTGCCTGCTGCTGCTGTGACTTCGATCGTCAAGGGCTGGGTTGGCGAGAGAATTTCAACTTTCCCCGGAGCCAGTTGCGTCAACCGTTGCTGGTTCCATTCCAGTTGATATTCCGGTTGACCTAGATTCACCATTCCGCTGGTCAAGGAACCCTCTGATTTAACCGCACTGTCCCGATCGAACTTGCCACAACCCGTAAATTGTCCCGGCAATTCCTGGGGATGGGTTTTGCCCGTCAGAACCCCTAAATTACTGGGGAGTTCCACCACGGGCTGAAGCTGAAGCGGAATTGTTTGTTGGCCTAGTTTGACTCGAACCTTGGCCTGGGGAGGAGCGATCGCGCTAAAGCATATGGGTTCCCCCGGTTGCCGACTAATATCCACTGCGGGAAGTAGAGAATCCTTGCCAAAGGCTAACCCTTGGGGCAGCTCTGCTTGGCTGGTTTTGCGGGTGACTTCGATCGTCAAGACTTGCCCATTACTGTGTTTCAGAACAAATTGATTTTTTCCGACCTGTAATGGAAAACTAGGCGCAAAATGTCCAGCGACATTACGCACGATCGCTTTACCGTTGATCCACACCTGTCCCTCGGGGGGCGCAGTGCCAATTAAAAAAATCTGTTGCGCTGTGGTTTCGTGGTTAGGTCGGGGATACACCACTTGGAGCGGTTGCGCTGACTGGGATTGCACTGACTGGGATTGCGCTGACTGGGATTGCACTGACTGGGATTGCACTGACTGGGGTTGCGGTGCTTCAGCGGTTTTTTCCAGCGGGTTTCCTGGAGCAGGCTGCTGGCTGGCTGGCTGGGCCTGCACCGATCGCGCCATGACCAGTAACCCTAGAGCCAGTGTCATCGAGGAAGTCAGAATCACCGCCGATCGGTCACGCTTGCCAACTCTTTGATCTACTTGATCTACTAAATATCTGCCCAAAAAATTTTGCATACTACGATCGGTTCACCCGCACCGAGAACAAGATTGTCAAACGATTCTTTCCGTAGTCTACGTCGTTGATCCAGGGTTAGCTGTGATCGCCCCTCCGATCTGACCCATCGTTGCCCTACAATATCTGGGGTAATTCTGCGGCGTGGGCACTCTAAGGTCTTATGACGAAATTTGTCTTTGTCACTGGTGGCGTGGTTTCGAGCATTGGGAAGGGAATCGTAGCAGCCAGTTTGGGGAGACTCCTGAAATCGCGTGACTATTCTGTTTCAATCCTCAAGCTCGATCCCTACATTAATGTCGATCCCGGCACCATGAGTCCCTACCAACATGGGGAAGTGTTTGTCACGGAAGACGGGGCGGAGACGGATTTAGACCTGGGGCACTATGAGCGCTTCACCGATACGTCCATGTCGCGGCTGAATAGTGTCACCACGGGATCGATTTACCAAGCGGTGATTAATAAGGAGCGGCGGGGGGACTACCACGGCGGCACGGTGCAGGTGATCCCCCACATCACCACGGAGATTAAGGAGCGGGTGCATCGGGTGGCGCGGAACACGAATCCCGATGTGGTGATTACGGAAATTGGAGGTACGGTGGGCGACATCGAGTCTTTGCCCTTTCTGGAAGCGATTCGTCAATTCCGTAAGGATGTCGGTCGGCAGAACGTGCTGTATATGCATGTGACGCTGGTTCCCTATATTCCCACCTCTGGAGAATTAAAAACCAAGCCCACCCAGCATTCCGTGAAGGAACTGAGATCGATCGGGATTCAACCGGACATTTTGGTCTGCCGTTGCGATCGGGAAATTGGCGAAGGTTTGAAGGCAAAACTGTCAGAGTTCTGTGATGTGCCAGTTTCTTCGGTCATTACATCTCCCGATGCCAAAAGCATTTATGAAGTACCGCTGATTTTGGAGCAGGAAGGCTTGGCCACCCAAACGATCGAGCTGCTGAATTTGGAGCCTCGCCAACCCGATCTACAACAGTGGCAAACCCTAGTGGAACGGCTCTACAGCCCCGCGCGGCAGATTGAAATTGCGCTGGTGGGCAAATATATCCAGTTAGGCGATGCCTACCTGTCGGTGGTGGAAGCGTTGCGCCATGCCGCGATCGTCACGGGCAGCGGCCTCAATTTGCGCTGGATCAACTCCGAGGACATTGAAACTCGGGGCGCTGAAGCCTTGCTGAAGGGCGTTCACGGGGTGGTGGTGCCCGGTGGATTTGGCATCCGAGGTGTGGATGGAAAAATTGATGCCATTCGCTACGCTCGGGAAAATAAAATTCCCTTCCTGGGCCTCTGCTTAGGGATGCAATGTGCGGTGATTGAATGGGCGCGCAATGTGGCGAAGTTACCCAATGCCCACAGTGCGGAATTTAACGGAGAAACGGAGCACCCGGTGATTAACCTATTGCCGGAGCAAGAAGATGTGGTGGACTTGGGCGGAACGATGCGGTTAGGGGTCTATCCCTGTAAGCTGACACCGGACACCCAGACGATGACACTCTACGGTCAAGAAATTATCTACGAGCGTCATCGCCATCGCTACGAGTTCAATAACCAATACCGTCCGCTGTTCTTGGAAACGGGCTATCAAGTCAGCGGGACTTCTCCCAATGGCCGCTTGGTAGAAATTATCGAACTCCCGAACCATCCGTTCTTTATCGCCAGCCAGTTCCACCCCGAGTTCCAATCCCGACCCAGCAGTTCCCATCCCCTGTTCCGAGGCTTTATGGAAGCAGCAGTACAACAGGTGCAACCGTTATCCGAGGCGATCTCGCCTCCTACGGAAGAAACCCAACCAGAAGCTGCAACCGTGGGCTAGGGATTTGCCCTCATCCCCCAGCCCCTTATTCCAAAATAGGAAGGGGAGCCGGATTCAAAGACCCTCTAGTCTCCAGCAGTTCGGCCATGAATTGAAAGTGCTAGCATTTTGCAAGGAAGTGCTAGCACTTTTTAATGTGAGTGCTGGTTAGGAATGCTGACATTTGGGAAACACATTCGGGAAAAAGGCAACACTGGCCCACCCAAGACAGGAGCTGAGGGATGACGATCGCCAAGCATAGACCGTTAACCTTTGATGAATTTTGGGGACAGTATGGCGACAACGATCGCTATGAGTTGATTGATGGGGAGCTATTCGACTTGGAACCGACGGGCAACCACGAGCAGGTAGGAGCCTTTATTGCCAGGAAGCTAAACGTCCAGATCGACATCCTGGATTTGCCCTACTTCATTCCCCAGCGCTGTGTGATTAAACCGTCTGGGGATTGGACAGGGTTGCGTCCGGACTTGGTGGTGCTCGATCGGGACAGTTGGGAGGCCGAACCCCTCTGGCAACGGGAACCGATCATCACCTTAGGTAGGTCAATTAAGCTGGTGGTAGAGGTGGTGAGTGGCAACTGGCAAAACGACTACGCTCGCAAAACCGATGAATATGCCATCCTGGGGATTCCTGAATATTGGATTGTGGACTATGCAGGGCTAGGCGGAACTGACTTCATCGGTAAACCGAAGCAACCCACCCTGACGATCTGCACCCTACACAACGATCGCTATGAAAAACAAATCCTTCGAGGCGACAGCCCGATCGTGTCTCCCACGTTTCCCGGACTCCGGTTAACCGCAAAACAAGTGTTGCAAGCAGGACAGGGGTTTTAAGTAGGAAAAGTATTATAAGCAGAATATAGAATGAGGTGCGGGATGACGATCGCGACCCCCCAAAAAATGAGCCTTGAGGAATATCTGACCTATGACGACGGGACTGATACCCGCTATGAATTGGTGGATGGGGTATTAGTAGAGATGGGTGCGGAAAGTGATATTAACGTTGAAATTGCAGGATTTCTCTTTTCGGTTCTGCTTCAGTTTGTCCCCCACTATCTGTTGCGGCGAGGAACGGAATTGGTAGTCTCTAGCCAAGTTGCGACCAGTCGCCAGCCTGACCTCACAGTCTTAACAGTGCCAGGAAGAATCGCGCTACAGGGAACAGCCCGATCGATCATCACCCCAGATATGCCCCCGCCCCAATTGGTGATAGAAGTGGTCTCCCCTGGATCGGAATCCAGTGATAATTACCAACGGGATTATGTGCAGAAACCGACTGAGTACGCAGCACGGGGCATTGCCGAATATTGGATTGTCGATCCGGAGCGATCCGTTGTCTCGATCGGGGTTCTGATGGATCAGCGTTACCAGTTTCAACCCTTTCAAGGCGACAGCCCGATCGTGTCTCCCACGTTCCCCGGACTCACGTTGACTGCAGAACAAGTGTTGCAAGCAGGACAGGGGTTTTAAGTAGGAAAAGTATCATAAGCAGAATATAGAAGAGGTGCGGGATGACGATCGCGACTCACAAGCTAACGTTTGAGGAGTATTTGACCTTTGAGGATGGAACAGATACCCGCTACGAATTGGTCAATGGTGACTTAATCCCTATGAGTCTAGGAACGGGGTTGCACGGCGAAATCATCTGGGATTTAACCCGTGTATTGGAGCAAGAGATTCAACGGTTAGACCTTGACTGGGTGGCGAGACCGGCCTTAATCGGTGTTCAGTCGCCTCGGGGAGGACGATGGGATACTTCACGGATTCCCGATATTACCGTGCTATCGTCTAGCCAATGGGCCGAGATGAAAGGGCGAGAAGCGGTGATTCGTCTATCGGAAGCCCCGCCTAGCTTAGTTGTGGAAGTCGTCAGTACGTCCACTAAGCCGGATGATTATGGCGCGAAATGGTCAGAATACTCAGTGCTAAACATTCCTGAATATTGGATTGTGGATCCGACTGACGCAGCCATCACGATTTGTAGACTGGAGAACGGACGGTATCAAGATGCCCTGTATCGCGGGGATTATCCGATCGTGTCTCCCACGTTTCCCGGACTCACGTTGACCGCCGTGCAAGTGCTCAATGCTGGAACTTTAGGCTGAAGCGAGTTCTTGGAAACTGTTCGATCGCCCTTTAACCGTTCTCTCCAGTTGCTTTTTAACCTCAACCCTTGAGTTGAATCAGATATCCACAACGGTGCTCACCATCCACCAGCCAATGGGTACGCTCCACCGAGCAATCCTGAAGGGCGATCGCGAACATTTCCAACTCATGGCCACAAATATTGGGAAAGGATTCCGCAATGTGGGAAATGGCGCAGTTATATTCCGTCATCACATATTTCGGGCGAGTCGCATCCTCATCCACCAGATAGAACTCCGCCATGTAGCCTTCCGCCCGTCGCAGTTCCACCAACGCCTGCACCCGTTCCGCCAGCGTGCCACTCCCGAGGGCGTCCTGGTAATCCTGGGCCTTACGTTCCCACTGTTTCCGCAAAATGTCGTTGACCTGATCCTTCCCCACCGTTTCCGCCAGCGTATCCAGCAGCGACACCGCAAACTCATCGTAGCGATCGGGAAACTGCGATCGGCCTTTTTTGCTCAACTCATAAATATGATTAGGGCGACCCATCCCGGCCTGCACCGTTTTGTGGTGGATCAGTCCCTCAATTTCCAAATCCTTCAGGTGACGACGGATGGCCTGGGGGGACACCTGGAGTTGTTGCGCCAAATCCTGCGCGGAAGATTCACCCTGCTTCAATAGAAATTGCAGGATATCTTGCTTTGTCGATGGCTGCTGTGTTTGGGTCATACCGTTGCGCAGTCTCTACTAAGCGAGTCTATAAGCGATCGCACTTAACTGATGACGAAATCTAGATCCTGAAAACCTAGATCGTGAGAATTAGACGATGAAATTGAATGGCTGGATGCCACGAAAGACTTTGACAACATACTTTGACAACATGGGTGTTGCCAAAGTACTCTACAATTAAAGTTGAGCAACATAGGTGTTGTTTTAATTATAAGATCAACGGTTAACTGTTGTCGTTTAAGCGAATTACGCTGTTGCTATGAGTTTAGAACCCCCCAAGCAAGCCTCTGAAAAGAACCTCGAAATCATGAAAAGCTTCGCAGAAAGCTATGCGAAGCGGACAGGAACCTACTTTTGCGTAGATCCTGGCGTGACTGCGGTGGTGCTGGAAGGATTGGCCAAGCATAAGGAAGACCTGGGTGCTGCGCTCTGTCCCTGTCGTCACTACGAGGACAAGGAAGCCGAGGTGAAAGCCACCTATTGGAACTGCCCCTGCGTGCCCATGCGGGAGCGTAAGGAGTGCCACTGTATGCTGTTCTTGACGCCGGACAATGATTTCGCTGGCGACAAACAATCCATCACCGTTGAAGAAATTCGCACCCTAACCGGCCACTAATCACTGCCCATTCATCCTGCCCACTCAACCAACTGCCCGCGAGAGACTGCGAGAACACGACCATGAGTGCAACTGTTCAGAACCTGGTCAATCAGCCCTACAAGTACGGGTTCGTGACCAACATTGAGTCCGACACGATTCCCAAAGGGTTGAACGAAGACGTCATTCGGCTCATTTCCGCCAAAAAGGAAGAGCCGGAATGGATGTTGGAGTTTCGGCTGCGGGCCTATCGCCAGTGGCTGAAGATGACTGATCCGATGTGGGCCCATGTGGACTATCCCCCGATCGACTACCAGGACATCATTTACTACTCCGCGCCTAAGGTGAAGGAAAAGAAAAAGAGCCTGGATGAGGTCGATCCGGAACTGCTCGATACCTTTGAGAAATTGGGCATTCCCCTGTCGGAACAGAAGCGCTTGGCTAACGTGAATGTGGCTGTGGACGCCATTTTTGACAGTGTGTCCGTGGCGACGACGTTTAAGGACAAGTTGGCAGAGCATGGCGTGATCTTTTGCTCGATGTCCGAGGCGATCAAAGACCATCCTGAGTTGATTCGAAAGTATTTGGCCAGCGTGGTTCCGATCGCCGATAACTTTTATGCCGCGTTGAATTCGGCGGTCTTTAGCGATGGCTCGTTTGTCTTTGTGCCCAAGGGCGTGAAGTGTCCCATGGAACTGTCCACCTATTTCCGGATTAACAACGGGGAGTCGGGGCAGTTTGAGCGGACGTTGATTGTGGCGGAGGAAGGGGCGTCGGTGAGCTACCTGGAAGGTTGCACGGCACCGATGTATGACTCGAACCAACTCCACGCAGCGGTGGTGGAACTGGTGACGCTGGATGATGCGGATATTAAATATTCCACCGTGCAAAACTGGTACGCCGGGGATAAGAACGGTAAGGGTGGCATTTACAACTTCGTGACCAAGCGCGGTCTGTGTCAGGGCAAGAACTCCAAAATTTCCTGGACACAGGTGGAAACGGGTTCGGCCATCACCTGGAAGTACCCCAGTTGTGTACTGGTGGGTGACAATTCTGTGGGTGAGTTTTATTCCGTGGCGCTGACGAATAATTACCAGCAGGCCGACACGGGGACCAAGATGGTGCACATTGGCAAAAACACCAAGAGCACGATCGTCTCCAAGGGGATTTCCGCTGGGCATTCCAAAAATAGTTATCGCGGCTTAGTGAAAATTGGCCCGAAGGCGTCGGGGGCGCGCAACTATTCCCAGTGCGACTCGATGCTGATTGGCGATGGTGCGGAGGCCAATACCTTCCCCTACATCCAGGTGCAGAATAATACGGGTAAGGTGGAACACGAAGCGTCAACTTCTAAGATTGGGGAAGACCAGCTTTTCTACTTTGCTCAGCGGGGCATTTCCATGGAAGACGCGGTGTCGATGATGATCAGCGGCTTCTGTAAGGATGTGTTTAATCAGTTGCCGATGGAATTTGCGGTGGAGGCTGATAAGCTGTTGGCGCTGAAGTTGGAAGGTAGCGTGGGGTAGGTTGATCGTTCCGGTCTCAACGGAGGCGTGCTGATGGAACCGCTGGAACTGGAGTTAGTTGACGCTGAAATTGAGCTTGTATCGGGAATCGATCTAGCGCTATTGCGAGCAGGCCATCTCACAGAGCTAGAGGTTCATCGGTGTGTCGTGACTGCAACCGTCGATCGCAAATCAACGATGTTGGTCATTTCACCGGAAGTTCAGCAGCAGCTTAATCTTCGAGTCATCAGAAGCGTAGAAGCTGAGTTTGCTGACGGTTCTAGTGAACCATATGGCGTAGTTGGCCCCGTTGAAGTACGATTCCAAAACCGTCGAACTTCCGTTGAGGCCCTCGTTATCCCCAATTCCACCAAAGTGTTGCTAGGGGAAATTCCCATGGAAGGGATGGATGTTTTGATTGATCCAAAACGAGAACGATTGATCGTCAATCCCGACAGCCCCGATGTTGCCAAGGTTTTATTAATGTAGGTACCCGGAATTGGTTGTAATTTATGTCTAATCCATTATTCTCGCGATATAGCCAAGGAGAAAATCGAGTGACTGCAAGTATTCTGGCGGTATTCGAGCGAATTTCATTTTCCTTGGTTGAGCGGATTCTACAAATTCTTTGTGAAGAGCCTAACCAAGCTCTTTTAGAAGTCAAAAATCAGATAAAGGTCAAGGGCGCTAAGTCTATTCCGGATGGGGCTATTCAAGCATCCTTTGCCTACTGGATTGAGACAAAAGTTGTGCCTAATGCTGTCTGGTATGGCCAACTTCAGGAACATCTTAAGGCTCTTCAGGAATACCCAAATATTGCCCAGAAAAAACTGATTGTTCTGACGCCCGATGATAAGACACCTGAAGCAGTGACGCAGCTCAATTCACCTTTAGTTGTTTGGGCGAGTTTCAACAGTTTGGCAAATGCGATCGCAGAAGTCTTGAAAACCGATGAATCCTGGTTGACTTCTGATTTTCCCTTAGCCAGTGAACAAGAGAGATTTCTGCTGCGAGAACTGGTGCAGATGTTTTTGGCGGAAGGTTTGCTCAATTCAGGTAAATCTGATGCCGTATTAATTGTTCCAGCTAGAGGAGCAATTAAGGACTATGAAAACTATTCAGTTTATCTGTGTCAGCCTAATCGATCGTTTCAAAAGGTCGAATACATCGGTTTCTATCACAACGGTGTCATCGATCGCAGAATTGCAAAAGTTCTAGCTCCTCCAATCGAGAGTGTGGTATTGGATGAAGAGGGAATTGAGGCTGAGGCACTCAGTAACCTAGATGACACTATCCGCGCTAGTCTACGAGATCTAGTTCAGAAGGTAAAAATCGATCAAGCATGGGCCTATAGAGATACCGTGAAAGTTTTCCTGCTATCAGCAATGGATTCCCAGGAAACGATTCAGTTAAAGCAAGATATCCGTAATGACTTAAGAAATGACGCTGGGAAACCCTATGCTTTCACCTACGGTCAACGCTATGTTCCCCTCTCAAGTTTGATCAAACATCCGATGACAATTTCCGAACTGCTCAACAGCGCCTAGCCCTTGAGTCATGCCCTGAGACTAAATTTTGATTACAGAGGAGATGATTTGTGATTCGCAATAATGCAGAGTTGATTTTATTGGTCAAAAATTTGACTGCCGATGTAGATGAAATCTAAATCCTTAAGGGCTTAAGATCAAGAGCGAGAACGATTGATCGTCAATCCCGATAGCCCGGATGTTGCCAAGATGATGTTGATGTGAGGTGCCCATGGTGCAAGCCATCTCAGCCAGCCAAGTTGATTTGAGGGAGTTGACCCAGCGGTTTAACCTCCAGGCAACCCGCGACCCGGCCTTCTTCCCAGAATGGCGAGAAGGGCTCACCGAATTGACGGACAATGAGCGGCAAGTCCTCGACAAAATCCAGACGGGTTACTGGAATTTGGTTGAACATCCGCCTCTGCTGGAGCGAGCCATTCAAATTTCCGTCCTCGGCCCCATTTTGTTGCTAGGCGATTTTTATCTACCGCCCTTTCACATCCAAGCTGAAAAGTCGATCGAAATTGCGGCGGAAGATGGTGATCAACTGATTCGAGGTCGCATTGATGTCCTCTTAATCAAGACCGATTTTTGGGTACTGGTGATTGAGTCCAAGGAAGCGGAGTTCTCCGTTGAAGCGGGACTGCCTCAAACTCTCAGCTACCTGCTAGCAAACCCCGATCGGGAGAAACCTAGCTACGGGTTAATTGTCAGTGGCGGTAGCTTTATGTTCATCAAATTAGTGCAAGGAGCGGTGAATCAATACGGATTATCTCGAATTTTTGAAATTCGGAATCCCGGTAACGACCTGTATGATGTCTTGAAGATTTTGAAACGGATTGCTCAATTATGAATTGCTGATATGAAACGCTAATCATCAATGGAATTCTAAACGAACGAAAACGATTTGCCTTGCAGACTAAATTTAACGCAAACTTGACGCAGTTTTGACGCAGTTAATGAGGGAGAGAACACGGTGGTAACGGACAATCAACCAGTTATTCTATCGGTCAAAGACTTGACCGCCAACGTAGACGGAACCCAGATTCTTAAGGGCTTAAACCTAGAGATCAAAGCAGGGGAAGTCCACGCCATCATGGGGCCGAACGGTTCCGGGAAAAGCACCTTTTCCAAAATCCTCGCAGGCCACCCCGCCTACGAAGTGACCGGAGGCGAAATTATTTTCCGAGGCCAAAATCTACTGGAACTGGAACCGGAAGAACGCGCCCGATCGGGGATCTTCCTGGCCTTCCAATACCCCCTAGAAATTCCCGGCGTCAGCAACCTCGACTTTCTGCGCGTCTCCTACAACGCCAAACGCAAACACGAAGGCTTGGAAGAAATGGATGCCTTCGACTTTGATGACCTAGTGCACGAAAAGCTTGGTCTGCTGAAAATGGATGCGGAATTCCTCGATCGGGGCGTCAACGAAGGCTTCTCCGGTGGGGAGAAAAAGCGCAACGAAATCCTGCAAATGGCGCTGCTAGAGCCGAGTTTAGGCATTCTGGATGAAATCGACTCCGGCTTAGACATCGATGCGCTGCGGATTGTCGCCAGCGGAGTCAATGCGTTATCCAACGAGAATAACGCCATGTTGCTCGTCACCCACTACCAGCGCTTGCTGGACTACATCACCCCCGACTACGTGCACGTCATGGCCAACGGTCGCATCTTGGAAACGGGCACCAAGGAACTGGCACTGGAACTGGAAGCGAAGGGTTACGACTGGATTTTGGAAGGAGCAGCGGCATGACGATCGAAGTCTCTACCCCTATGGCAGTCTCTACCCCCACTGACTCAATTTTGACGAACCCCGAAGTCGGGACGGCCAAAGTCTCCACCAAGGTCGATCGGGCTGCCTACCTGGGCAATTTGCTCAGCCTGCGATCGCCCGTGGAAAATCTGCCCTGGCTCCAGGAACTGCGCAACCAAGCCGCTGCGATCGTTCAGGAATTAGCCATCCCCACCACCCGCGACGAAGACTGGCGCTTTACCGACCTGTCGGCTTTGGTGGCGCAAACCTGGCAGCAACCTGATCCCGCGATCGACCTGAAAGCCTGTGACAGCATTGTCCTGCCAGAAGCGGGTTGTCGCTTGGTCTTCATGAATGGCGTGTTTAAGCCCCATCTGTCCAAGCTGGAAGACTTACCCGCAGGCGTGTTTGTCGGCAACTTGGCGCAATTGCCCAGCGATCGCCTTGCCGCCGTTCAAGCCGCATTAGGTCACCAAACCGGCGCAGAGGAAGTCTTTACCGCCCTCAATACCGCCAGCTTGACCGATGCCGCGATCGTTTGTATTCCCCGTAACGTCGCAGTGGAAAAACCGATTCACCTCGTGTTTCTCTCCCGAACCGCTGGCACAACGACGATCGCCCAACCCCGCTGCTTAGTCCTGGCGGAAACGGGCAGTGCAGTCACCCTAGTGGAAGAATATTCCTCCGCTGATGCGCCAGGAACTTACTTCACCAATGCCGTGACGGAAGTGGTGGTGGGAGACAATGCCCAGGTGAACCACACCCGCATCCAATGGGAAAACCAACAGGCGTTCCACATTGGCAAAACCGCCGTTTCCCAAGGGCGGGATGCGCGCTACATCTGCACTGCGATTAGCCTCGGCGGCCAAGTGTCCCGGCATCACTTTGAGGTGTATTCCCAGGGTGAGCAGACCCATAGCCAGTTGATGGGCTTGACGATCGTCGATGGCGATCGTACCGCCGACACCCATAGCCTCATCGCCTTCAGCAAGCCCTACTGCACCGCCACCCAGGTGAACAAGTGCATCGCAGATGGCAAGGCCCACGGGGTCTTTAACGGGCGGATTTACGTACCGAAGTTGGCGCAACAAACCGATGCCTCCCAAATGAGCCGAAACTTGGTGCTGTCCTCCAAGGCGCGGATCGACACCAAACCGCAGTTGGAAATTGTGGCGGATAACGTCAAATGCGCCCACGGAGCCACCGTCAGCCAACTGGAGGACGATGAAGTCTTCTATCTCCAGAGCCGGGGCATCGGTGCAGACGCCGCCCGCAAGTTACTGACCTTTGCCTTCGCCACGGAAATCATCAACCAAATTCCCGTCGCCTCCCTGCGGCAATCCCTCACCCAAATGATGCGCGATCGGCAAGCTGCATCGTAGTTGATCCCCCTAAATCCCCCTTCAAAAGGGGGACTTTGAAAGTAATCCGGTTCCCCCTTTTTTAAGGGGGGCTAGGGGGGATCGAACTTCTCGGGAAAACGATAAAATTGCCAACGTCTCCGCCGCCCTCTCTCCCACCGCCACCCATGACTCTCACCCAAGCCACCCCTTCCGCCCAAGCCACGCCCACCCTGGCCCAACAAGTCCGATCGGACTTCCCCATCCTGCACCAGGAAGTCAACGGCAAACCCTTGGTTTATCTGGACAATGCGGCGACTTCGCAAAAGCCGATCGCGGTGTTAGACGCCATTCACCATTACTACGAGCGGGACAATGCCAACGTCCATCGCGGCATCCATACCCTGAGCGCGCGGGCCACGGAAGCCTACGAAGCGGTACGGGATAAAACGGCCCAGTTTGTCAATGCAGCCTCCCGTAACGAGATCGTCTTCACCCGCAACGCCACGGAAGCGATCAACCTGGTGGCCTATGCCTGGGGCATGGGGAGCTTGCAGCCGGGGGATGAAATTATTCTGACGGTGATGGAGCACCACAGTAATTTGGTGCCTTGGCAGTTTGTGGCCCAGCGGACGGGGGCCGTGCTGAAACATGTGCAGTTAAATGCAGAAGAGGGCTTCGACTTCGAGCATTTCACCTCGCTGCTGTCGGAAAAGACTAAACTCGTTTCGGTTGTTCATGTGTCGAATACTCTGGGTTGCATTAACCCGGTGACAGAAATCTGTGCTGCGGCCCACCAAGTCGGCGCGAAGGTGCTGATCGACGGTTGCCAAAGTACGCCCCATTTACCGATCGACGTTCAAGCGATCGACTGTGATTGGTTTGTCGCGTCGGGCCATAAGATGTGCGGGCCAACGGGCGCGGGATTTCTCTACGGCAAGCAGGCGATTCTGGAAGCGATGAATCCCTTCCTAGGCGGTGGGGAAATGATTCAAGATGTCTTTTTGGATCATTCCACCTATGCGGGATTGCCTCACAAGTTCGAAGCCGGGACGCCCGCGATCGCCGAGGTGATTGCCCTAGGTGCAGCGATCGACTACCTCACGGCGATCGGCATGGATAAAATTCACGCCTACGAAGAAGAACTGACCGCCTACCTCTTCCAGCAATTGGCCACGATTCCCAATCTGCGCATCTACGGCCCTAAACCCCAGGCTAACGGCAGCGGACGGGCGGCCCTAGCGGCCTTTACCTATGAAGGGTTACACGCCAATGATCTAGCGACGTTGCTGGATCAATCCGGTGTGGCGATTCGATCGGGGCATCACTGCACCCAACCCCTACACAATCAATTGGATCTCAGTTCCACCGCACGGGCCAGCCTATATTTCTACAATACGTTTGAGGAAATTGATGTCTTTGTTAGTGCCTTGAAGGAGACGATCGAATTTTTCTCAGAATTACTGTAGATCCAGTAGCTCCACAGCTTGTCAGACATGATAATGATTATCATTATCTGATTTTGTGTTAGCATAGCAAGGGTTTGAATCAATCCTACAAGTCCTCCTGTGTGACTCCCACCCAAAGCCTCTGTTCTATCAAGAGCGCTGATCAAGCTGATCGAATCAATCAGCCAGTGGTGCGTCTCCAAGGCAGGTTTTTTCGGGAATTCCCTTAAGCTGCTATGCAATCGTTTCCTGTTACCTTAGTCGCCGGTGCCCCAGGGGTTGGCAAAACCACCTGGATTTACCAGCAGGCCAGTTTGGCTCAATCTGCTGCTTACCTCAATTTAGGGGCAGAGAATTTCCCGATCGACACCACCTACCTGAGCACAGAATGCCCTCAACTGACTGCGATCGCGGTTGATGAGTTGAGTGAATTTCTCCAGCGATCGGATCAGTCCATACCGCTGTTTATTGAACTTGGGTTTCACATCGATCCCGCTTCCTTGGAATTGCCGATCGAACCTGATGCTTGTCGAAAAATTCTCTTGGTGCAGTCTCCACAATTAAGTCAGTCTACAGATGTAGAATCACGATCGGAATCTCAATCGCAATTGCTGATTTCATCAACTAAATCATCGGAATTGTTGCATCAAGACCAACAGAACGATGAGTGGACGGGATGGACTTGTATCTCGCCTGTGGCGTCACCGGAAGATTTTCTAGATCACTTGCCGACGGAAGCTTATGAATCATCACGGCTATCAATTGATCTAACACCAGAGACAACTCTGCAAATCCGTCGATCGTACCTCCGGGGCAAAATTCTAGACGGCAATAGTTTAGAAACCTTTTGGGATGAACTGACTCATGGAGCCTACGGTCACCTCCAGCGGGCTAAGGGAATTTTTGAACTCGTGGATGGCCGTGCGCTCTTGTTGAACTATCGGGCAGGCCATGCTGCTGTCGAACCGTTGGAGCTTTCGCTACCCCGTTGGTTGGAGGGGCCACCCGATCGGTTCAGTGGCTTGGAAGTGGTTGGGACACAGTTAGATCAACCCAGCATTGTACAAACCCTGACTGACTGTTGTTTAGAGGATGCAGCGATCGCCTATTACCAAGCTCAAATCCGCGCATCCCAAGCAGCTTCTCCAGAAGTATCCCAAAGCGTATCCCAAGGAGCAACCGTGTCATGAAAATTGCGGTGATATCCTGTATCCATGGCAATTACGAAGCGCTCAATGCCGTTCTTTCAGATATTGATGCGCAAAATGCCGACAAAATTTACTGCTTAGGGGACTTAGTCGGCTATGGCCCCCATCCCAATGCGGTGGTTGAGATGATTCGATCGCTGGATATTCCCACCTGTCAGGGCTGCTGGGATGAGGACATTGTGGAAGGGTTGAATGCCTGTGAATGTAGCTATCCATCCGTGCTGGCAGAGAAACGGGGCCGACTGGCCCACGAATGGACGAATCAAGTCATTCACCCTGAAACGCGATCGTTCTTAGCCGATCTTCCCTTCAGCCTCCGGGAAGATAACCTCTGCTTTGTCCATGGCAGTCCCCATAACCAGCACGAATATCTCATGCCCGGAATGGATGCTTTTGTGGCCATGGAGCGGGTGATGGCGGCGGGAGCAGATATTTTGTTTTGTGGTCACACCCACATCCCCTATGTCCGCACCTTAGACAGCGGACAACTCCACATTAAAGTCCAAATGGCTCAGCCCAATGGTCAGTCCCAAATTGTCACCGATCGCACCGTGACAACACCGCTAAAACGCATTGTTAACGCAGGTTCCGTGGGGGAACCACGCCATGGTCGGCCTAATGCGACCTATGTGATGTATGACACGAATTGCGATCGCATCACGTTGCGGGAAGTGGAATACAACTATCAAAAAACCTGTGCTGACATTATTGAAAAAGGATTGCCCGCAATCTTTGCATGGCGGTTGGCGCGGGGATTGGAGTTTGCAGAGCGAGCGGATGACCCAACCCATATCTGTGAGCGATAAATGCGAAGCGCTGGCTTACGCGATCGGGCATTGCATTACCCATCCATCAATATCACCCTGCACTAATATCACCCTGCATTAATATCACGCTCAATACAACTTAGAACACGAGGTTAACCATATGGTTGCTAATTCCCAAGAATCAACACTGAATGTTATGACCACCCCCCTGGAACAGCTTGAATCTACAGCAGTCTCAACTGAGCTACCAACGAATGCCTCCTTACCAGCATCAACTTTAGAATCAACTTCAGAGTCAACTTTAGAGTCAGCTTCAGAATCAATAGCAGCAACAGCGGCTTCTGCTCAACTCCATCTTACCCATCGGCCTAGACGGTTACGCCGGACGGAAACCTTGCGCCGTCTGGTGCGGGAACAAACGTTGCATGTGGAAGATTTAATTTATCCCGTCTTTGTGATGGAGGGCGACAATCGCACGATCGAAGTGGAATCGATGCCGGGATGTTACCGCTATACCCTAGATTTGTTGCTGCAAGAAGTACAGGAAGCCTACGATTTGGGAATTGGCGCGATCGCCCTTTTCCCATTGATTTCTGATGCCCAAAAAGACAATGCAGGCACCGAAAGTTATAATCCCGAAGGGCTCGTGCCCCGCGCCATTCGGGCAATCAAACAAGCAGTTCCGGAGATGATTGTCATTGCGGATGTAGCCCTTGATCCTTACAGCAGTGAAGGGCATGATGGTATTGTTCAAGACGGCAAAATTCTCAATGATGAAACCGTTGCCATTTTAGTGAAACAAGCGTTGACCCAAGCGGAGGCGGGGGCTGATTTTGTAGCACCCTCGGATATGATGGATGGTCGAGTCAAAGCGATTCGCCAAGCGTTAGATCAAGCCGGTTGGATTCATGTGGGCATCCTTGCCTACTCTGCGAAGTATGCTTCGGCCTATTACGGCCCCTTCCGAGATGCCCTAAATTCTGCGCCCAAATTTGGGGATAAGAAAACCTATCAAATGGATGCCGCTAACATCCGGGAAGCGATTCGGGAAGTGGAATTGGACATTGCTGAGGGCGCAGATATCTTGATGGTCAAACCCGCTTTGGCTTACTTAGACGTGATTTGTCAGATTAAACAGCAAACCCATTTACCGATCGCGGCCTACAACGTCAGTGGTGAGTACGCCATGATTAAGGCGGCAGCCGCGCAGGGTTGGATTGATGAATCCAAAGTCGTGTTGGAAACCTTGACCAGCATGAAGCGGGCGGGCGCAGATTTGATTCTTACCTACTTTGCCAAAACCGTTGCTAAGATGTTGAACTAACAGAATCGTTTGAAGTAACAGAATCGTTGAAACCAACAGAACCGTTTGAACTAACAGAACCGTTTGAACTAACCGGATCTTCAAGTCACAGGATTGAGTTTCGAGTTAGATTTACAAGTTAGATTTACAAGTTCCTAGAAATCAGTGATGACCTGTCAGCATTCCTGCTAGAGTTGCCCTAAACATTCCTTGGAGGAAAGGTAATGCAACACCCGGAAAATCATCCAACTGGTAAACATCAAACCCTGCCATCCATTATCGATTTGCCGAAGCGAGGAATGCCCGTCACGGTGATTACGGGCTTTCTGGGCAGCGGAAAAACCACGTTGCTCAATCACATTTTGAATAACCGCAATGACTTGAAAGTGGCGGTGTTGGTCAATGAGTTTGGCGATATTGATATCGACACCCAACTCCTCGTCTCGATCGACGAAGACATGGTGCAACTGAGTAATGGTTGCATTTGTTGCACGATTAATGATGGCTTGGTGGATGCGGTGTATCGGGTGTTGGAACGGGACGATCGGGTGGATTACCTCGTGATTGAAACGACGGGGGTGGCTGATCCTCTACCGATCGTCATGACGTTCCTTGGGACGGAATTGCGGGATTTGGTTCGTTTAGATTCCATCCTGACCCTAGTGGATGCAGAAACCTTTACGCCGGATCACTTTGACAGCGAGGCCGCCATTCACCAAATCCTCTACGGCGATATTGTGCTTCTGAATAAAACGGACTTAGCCCCCCCGCAACAAGTAGAAGCCCTAGAAACCTACATTCATACGATCAAAGACGGTGCACGAATCATCCGCTGTCAGCATGGGGAGGTTCCCTTACCGTTACTTCTAGATGTGGGCTATAACAACCCCAATGCCTACGCAGAACTGTTGGGAGAAGGAAATTCCGTCGATCGCTCAGCCCAAGCGCACGAGCATCACGAGCATCATGGTCAGCACGAGCAGGATCACTCTGATCACCATGCTCACCATGCTCATAACCATAGTCACGATCACAGTCACGATCACAGCCACGGTCATAACCACGATCACAGCCACGGTCATAGCCACAGCCACGATCACGGCCACGATCATGATCATCAAGCCCATCCTATTTCTCATCATTTAGCAAATGATGGCTTTGTAGCGGTTTCCTACACTAGCGATCGGCCCTTTGAGTTGACTAAGTTTCAAGCATTTCTGGATCACTTGCCGCAGACGATTTTTCGAGGCAAAGGGATTCTGTGGTTTGCGGAAAGCCAATTAAGACACATTTTTCAACTCAGTGGAAAACGGTGTAGCCTAGAGGTCGATGAATGGAAAACTCAACGCTGCAACCAAATTGTATTAATCGGGCGGGATTTGGATACGGAAGGTATTCGAAAAGCCCTGGCCGATTGCCAAGTTACGACGGTCCCCACAGTTCCCCTCAGTGGCGTGACTTCCTAAGGCGTAACTTCCTAAGTTTCTACAGTTGCGAAGGTTCATCGAGACTTTCATGACATTTTCGCAGGGCCTATGGTGAGATATCTCGCAAGAGTGCTCGCCACCCTTGTAGAAAACCTGCCTGTGTAGAAAACCTGTCTGGTTCTTGATCAGGTAACCCGTTCCCCACCCTTATCTACTGCAAACTCTGTTAGAGACCCCCATGAATTATCCTTCCATGACCGAATCGTCGATCGAACGTAGCCTGGTTGAACCCACGGCAGATAGCACGATCGCAGCCCTGAAGACCCAAGCCCACCCTCCCGTTTCCGATGCAGAAATGATGCAGGCTGTGCGAACTTTGCTGATTGGACTGGGGGAAGATCCCGATCGGGAAGGACTGCGCGACACGCCCAAACGAGTGGTCAAAGCGTTGCAATTCCTCACCCAGGGCTATCACCAATCCCTCGATGAATTACTCAATGGGGCTGTTTTCCACGAAAATACCAATGAAATGGTGCTCGTGCGAGATATTGACCTATTTAGCTCCTGTGAACACCATATTTTGCCCATTATTGGGCGCGTTCATGTTGCCTACATTCCCAATGGGAAGGTGATTGGGCTGTCGAAAATTGCCCGCATTTGTGAAATGTACGCCCGACGCCTTCAGGTGCAAGAACGACTGACCGCACAGATTGCTGATGCGTTGCAGGGCTTGCTCAAGCCGCAGGGGGTGGCTGTGGTGGTTGAAGCCACGCATATGTGCATGGCCATGCGCGGGGTGCAAAAGCCCGGTTCCTGGACCGCAACCAGCGCCATGAAAGGCGTCTTTGCAGAGGATCCCAAAACTCGCCAGGAATTTATGAGCCTGATTCAACATCGGCCTGCTTTTCATTAATTGCGGCGGTTGATCAAGATTGTTAAGGAGTGACTATGTGGGCGATTTTGAGTGGTATTGAGGGAAATCTGGCCGCCTATGAAGCGGTTTTGGCTGATCTAAAACGCCAACGATCGCCCATTGACGCTCTCTATATCCTGGGGGATGTGATTTCGCCCGTTGCGGATAACACCGCCATCATGCAACGGCTGTGCTATCCACGATCGGGAGAACTCGAACCCCAGGTTTGCCAGGGCTGGTGGGAGGAGCAGTTACTGACTTTGCACGGGCTAGGACGATCGGCAGAACCCACAGAACTGATCGATCGGTATGGCCTGTCCGTTGTGAAACAACTCTGGGATGGCAGTTCACGATCGTTGGTTGATTGGATCAAGTCCTTAGATTTTGGCTTGTTTGAACTCGATTGTTTGTTGGTTCACGGTAGCAGCATTAGTGTCAGTGATGAATTAACGCCGGATACCGATGCAATTTTCATGCTCGATCGCTTGTTGAGGATGGATGCGAATTATTTATTTTGCGGTCGATCGGGTTTGGCGTTTGAATATGCCATTCACCGGGGTAGTGTGGTTTCTGAAATGACCACCCTCACGCCAGTCCCAGAACTAGTTCCAGCACCAGTTCCAGCACCAGTTTCAGCCCATCTAGCAGACCCACGATCGGAGCCGTTAACTGAGGCTGAAACCGTGACATTACGACCTCGAAAAATTATTGGGGTTGGCAATGTGGGACGGGTACCCGGACAGGCGACCTATACGCTCTATCAACCCTATGCGGGCAATCTTGAATTTCGGACAGTCCGTTATGGCACTGCCAAAGGATTCTCGCAAAGTCGATCGCAGTCGCGATCGTAGCCCGGTTGTACCCTGGATTTAGCATTGCGGGTGCAGGATTCAGCGTGTAGCGTGCAGCAGATACGCGAATTACACGCCAGAGATAACGCTTTAGAGATAACGCTTTAGAGATAACGCCTTATACCCAATCAATTTATGCTTGCAACCCATGACGATCCCCCTAGATCCCCCGTAATAAGGGGGATTTTGGGAGAATCTTCAGATTTCACAACAATTCCATCAATTTCCTAGATATTTCTGGCTCCTCCCTTTTTAAGGAGGGCTAGGAGAATCGGGGTTGTAGCATTGATAACTCAAATTGATAACTCAATTGGGCATTAGAAATTAGGGCTTAGAGATAAAGTGCACCCAGAAGTTACCGTCGGGGATGCAGAGTCGTTTAATGAGATCGTAGGAATAGTGGACAAATTTCCCCTTGGTGTCGAATTCCCAGGCATCGTTGGAATCGTAGCCCCAGGAATACCATTCCCCATAGGGATCGTGGGCGATAAAGCCGTATTCGTCGTAGCCCGCTAAGACGACGATGTGCCCGAAGTCGGTAAAGTAGCCATGGATAACGGCAGGTTTGCCGCTGGCGAGCCAAGCCTTGACCTGTTCGATCGTGGCATCGGGGCGGAAGTCATCGCGGTAACCGTAGGCTTCCACAATCCGTGCTAGATCGTAGGGACTGTGGCGACTGAGGCGATTGCGTTCGGCATAGTCGTACAGTTCATCCTCAAACTGGCCAACGGTGCTCTTGCGCTGGGCACCCAGGAACCGCAGACACATGGCAATGGATGTGACATTACAGGATCCATCGGGGTTCAGTACGTTATCCCGCTGGGATTTGTAGGGAATGTCGAGTTTGACGCTGGTGGGGAGCACCGCTGGGAAGGAGAGTTGGCTGTCGTTGCGGATCTCGACATGCTTGCTAAAGACATACCACTGCACGCTGTCTTTAAAGGGAGTTGCGAAGGTGCAGCGCAGGTGATCCCGCTCGATCGTGAAGGAGGCCAATTCGAATTCTTGGTTGGCTTCGACCTTGGCTTTGAGATCCTCAGGCAGTTCGGAGGATTGGATGGGTTTCTTTTTAAACGTGGTAGTAGTGACGGTGCGGAGAATGGTTTTCATAGAACTTCAGCTAGGGAATTTTGAAGAACAAGCGTTCAGAGAACAAGCGTTCAGAGAACAAGCGTTCAAAGAACAATATTCGAAGAACAATAGAAGGCATCGGCAATTGCTCTCAAGCCCACTATTTTCATTCTAGATAAATTGATCTGGGGAAGACGGAGAGTAGATTCACGGGAATCGGAGTGCTTTTCGGAAGGATGGAAAGTTCCGCGATCGACCGAGGGGGAAGGCCATAGGGTAAACTAGATGGGCTTATGGGCGTGCTGGGTTGACTGGGTTTACAACGGCTTCGAACGGGGGATGAACCGTCGTTTTTGGACATTGTAAGGCCGGAGTCACCTGAAGTCGCCCTGAGTCGAACCTTCTGAGTTGAACCTTTTAGTTGAACCTTGCGTATTTCCCTATGAACGCCGTCGCCCAGTTGCAAACCCGTCTTCAACAAGCCCTCGTTGCTGCGTTTGGGCCAGAATTTGCGGACACCGATCCCCTGTTGGCCGCGACGAATAATCCGAAGTTTGGGGATTATCAGGCCAATGTGGCGATGTCCTTGGCGAAAAAGTTAGGGAAACAACCGCGCCAAGTGGCCCAGGAAGTCATCGATCGCTTAGAGGTGGCGGAGTGGTTTGAAACGCCGGAAATTGCGGGGCCAGGGTTTATTAACCTGCGGTTTAAGACGGACTATTTGCAAGCCAGTTTGCAGGCGATGCAGGCGGACGATCGCTTGGGCATTGCCCCCACCCAGACGCCCCAACGGATGATTGTGGATTTTTCCAGCCCGAATATTGCTAAGGAAATGCACGTTGGGCACCTGCGATCGACGATTATTGGGGATTGCATTGCACGGATTTTGGAGTTCCAGGGTCATGATGTGCTGCGGCTGAACCATGTGGGGGATTGGGGGACGCAGTTTGGCATGTTGATCACCTACCTGCGGGAAGTGGCTCCGGCGGCACTGACCCAAGCGGACGCGATCGACCTGGGGGATTTGGTGGCGTTCTACAAAAAAGCCAAGGCACGGTTTGATGAGGATGAAGCGTTCCAACAGGCGGCGCGGGAGGAAGTGGTCAAGCTGCAATCTGGGGCGGAGGACACGCTGCGGGCTTGGAAGCTGCTGTGCGATCAGTCCCGCCGGGAGTTTCAGGTGATCTATGACCTGCTAGATATTCAACTGGAAGAGCGGGGCGAATCTTTTTACAATCCCTATTTGCCTGCGGTGGTAGCAGATTTGAAAACGACGGGGTTATTGGTTGAGGATCAGGGCGCGCAATGCGTTTTCACGGAAGGATTTACGAATAAGGAAGGGCAGCCGTTACCGCTAATTATTCAGAAATCCGATGGTGGATTTAACTATGCGACAACGGATTTGGCAGCGATTCGCTATCGCATTGGCACAGACGGAGCCCAACGGATTATTTACGTGACGGATGCCGGACAGAGTAATCACTTTGCCCAGGTGTTTCAAGTGGCGAGGAGAGCGGGTTGGATTCCGGAGACGGTAGAAGTGGTGCATGTGCCCTTTGGCCTAGTGCAGGGGGAAGATGGCAAGCGCTTGAAGACCAGATCGGGGGATACGGTGCGGCTGCGGGATCTGCTGGATGAGGCGGTGGAGCGGTTCCGGGCGAATTTGGATACGAAGATTGCGGAGGAGGAAGGCCGCGAGGAGACGGCGGAATTTAAGGCGCAGGTGTCCCAAGGGGTGGGAATCAGTGCGGTGAAGTATGCGGATTTGAGCCAGAACCGCACGAGCAATTACATCTTTAGCTATGACAAGATGCTGGCGGATAAGGGCAATACGGCTCCCTATATGCTGTATGCCTATGCGCGGGTGCAGAGCATTAGCCGTAAGGGAAATATTGATTTCTCATCATTAACGGCGCAGTTACAATTGCAGGAGGAGTCGGAGTTGATTCTGGCGAAGCATTTGTTGCAGTTGGAGTCAGTGATTGCGCAGGTGGGTGAGGATCTGTATCCCAACCGTTTGTGTCAGTATTTGTTTGAGCTGAGTCAGAAGTTTAATACGTTCTATGATGCTTGTCCGGTGTTGAAGGCGGAGGAAGCGTTGAAGACTTCGCGGTTGGTGTTGTGTGATTTGACTGCCCGATCGCTCAAGTTAGGGTTGTCGCTGTTGGGTATTCCAGTGTTGGAGCGGATGTAGAGTCTAAATCAACTGACTGATTAACTGACTTTTTCAGGAACTGGCCTTTTCGGGTTTGATGCTGATAATTGTTAGCTGGGAACAACTGATATGGTAAATCCAAAGACTCATCCAAATAATGATTGGGGGAGGATTGTAGGAGATCAAGATTGGGATACTTACTGCGGTTTCACCTCCCCGGAAAGGCATACCAAGATTGCTGAGTTACAGCAACTCCTGGCAAACGGATACTCCAATCCCCCACCAGCCGAGATCTGGCGACAGATTGGTAGGCTTTGGAGTGCTGAGGGGCGTTGCATGGATAACCAAGAAGCTCACCAGCAAGCTGTGTTGAGCTTTAAACAGGCGATCGCGCTCCAACCTGATTTCCCGGAAGCTTGGAATAACTTGGGCAATTCCTTGGTGAATATAGGCATCTGTGAGGATGCAATCGCTGCCTTTGACACGGCTATTCAACTGAAACCTGACTATTTTGAAGCCTGGGTAAACCGGGGTAATGCATTCTACTTCTTCAACCGTTATGAAGAGGCTATCGATAACTATGACAAAGCCTTGCAGCATAACCCTAGTGCCTCTGAAACTTGGAGCAATCGAGGTGGAGCGCTAACTAACTTAGGGCGCTACGAGGAGGCGATCTCTAGCTATGACCAAGCACTGCAATACAAACCTGAGAATGCACAAGATTGGTATTATCGTGGCTTTGCACTAAATGGCTTAGGCCGCTATGAGGACGCGATCGTCAGTTACGATCAGGCAGTTCACTACAAACCTGATGATTTTTTGGCTTGGAGCAATCGTGGTATTGCACTTTCTAACTTAGGGCGCTGTGAAGAGGCGATCTCCAGTTACGATCGAGCATTGCATCTCAATGCCCAATTATCCTGGGTGTGGAGTAGTCGGGCAGCAGCACTCAATAACACTGGACGGTATCAAGAAGCACTTGAATCTGCGGAAAGGTACATCTCCCTACAGCCTGAAGAGGCCCACGGATGGTATGTTAAAGGCTATGCATTGGATAAATTGGGGCATTACCAAGATGCCGTTAACAGTTACGAACAAGCGTTGCAACGTAATCCTAGCGATCCTCTGGCTTGGCGCGATCGAGGCTCATCGCTCGCCAACTTAAAACACTTTGAGGAAGCGATCTCGAGTTTTGACCGAGCGTTGCAGCATAAACCAGATGATCCTGATATTTTGACTCGTCGAGGTGCAGGATTGATGTTACTGAAATGCTATGAAGAGGCAATCGCTGCCTTTGATCATGCATTGCAGTATCAACCAGATAATACTGGAACTTGGTATGTTCGTGGTATTGCATTAGACGAATTAAAGCGCTATGAGGAGGCGATCGCTAGTTACGATGAAGTGTTGCAACGCACCCCCGAATTATCTACAGTTTGGATTAGTCGGGGAGTGAGTCTAAATAATTGTGGACGGTATCAAGAAGCGATTGAATCTGCCGAAAAATCTATTACACTCCAACCTGAAGACGCCCATGGCTGGTATGTTAAAGGTTATGCACTGAAGAGACTAGAGCGTTATCAGGATGCGATTACTATCTACGATCAAGCACTTCAATGTAAACCTGATGCCCCTGATTATTGGAAAGAGTATGGTTATATATTGCTCGAGTTAAATCGTCATGAAGAGGCGATCGCTAGCTTTGATAAATCCTTACACTACAACCCTGAGCAACCTCAAACTTGGGTTAACCGAGGGACTACACTGCTTAACCTAGAGCGATATGAAGAGGCGATCGCTAGTTTCGACCAGGCATTGCAGTATCAACCGGACAACCCTGAAGTGTGGGGAGAGGTTGGTGCGATACTTGCTCAATTAGGGCGCTATGAAGAGGCTCTAGTGAAATTGGATCAAGCATTACAATATCAGCCTGACCTTGCCCTTGCTTGGACAAATCGGGGCGCTGCTCTAGCCCAGCTAGAGCGTTATAAAGAGGCGATCGATAGTTGTGACCAAGCATTGCAGTACAAACCTGACGATGCGATGGCTTTAAATAATCGGGGATTGGCTCTGATTAAGTTGGAACGATATGAAGAGGCTCTCGCAGATTTAGATCAAGCATTGCAGTATCAGCCAGACCACGCCCTTGCCTGGAACAATCGCGGGCTAGCACTCCTCAGTTTAGAGCGCTACGAAGAGGTAATCTCGAATTTTGATCAGGCATTACAGTATCAGCCGGAATCTGCCCAAGTTTGGGGTGATCGAGGGTTTGCCTTGCATAGCTTAGGACTCAGCGAGGAAGCAATTGCTAGCTTTGATCGGGCATTGCACTATAAGCCTAACGATTCTCAAGATTGGAGTAATCGTGGAGCTGCACTGGTTAGGTTAGAACGTTATGAAGAGGCGATCGCTAGTTACGATCGAGCATTGCACTGTAAGCCGGACTCTGCCAACGCTTGGTGTGGTCGTAGTGCAGCACTAACTGGATTGCAATGCTATGAGGAAGCGATCGCCAATTGTGACCAAGCCTTGCAGCATGAACCTAACTTCTCCTCAGCCTGGAGCAACCGAGGAGTTGTCCTTGTTAGGTTAGGACGCTATGAAGAAGCACTTACCAACTATGATCAGGCATTGCAGTGTAAACCGGACGATTATGAAGCTTGGAGTAATCGTAGTGCTGCATTAGCTGAGTTAGAACGCTATGAAGAGGCGGTCATCAGTTGCGATCAGGCATTGCGCTATCGACCGGATCATCCCACTACTTGGCGAAATCGCGGTGTTGTCTTGGCTGAATTGGGGCGCTACGAAGAGGCGTTGGTAAGCTTTGACCAGGCGTTGCACTACGAACCAGACAATGCCTCAGCCTGGACAGGTCGTGGCGGGGTAATGGGGGCATTGGAACGCTATGAGGAGGCAGTCTCAAGCTACGACCAGGCATTGACACTTGATCCTGATTTCTCCAGTGCTTGGAACAATCGAGGAGCAGCGTTAAACAACTTAGGACGGTTTCAAGAAGCCCTTGAGTCTACTGAACGGGGGATTGCGCTCCAGCCAGAATCAGCAGAAGGATGGCGTATCAAAGGTTTTGCCTTAGATGGGCTAACTCACTATGAAGAAGCCATTGCTAGTTATGACCGAGCATTGCACTACGAACCAGATAATGCTGCAGCCTGGACAGGTCGTGGTGGGGTGCTGGCAGACTTGGGGCGCTATGAGGAAGCCATTGAGCATCACGATCAGGCATTGCAGTATGAACCTGATCTCCTCGTAGCTTGGGGTGGTCGCGGTGCCGTTTTAATTAGTTTGGGGCGTAATGAGGAAGCGATCGCTGACTTCGATCGGGCATTACAACTCAACCCCAATATGTCTATAGCCTTACATGGTCGTGGGTTTGCCCTCGCCAATCTGGGGCGTTATGAAGAAGCAATTGCCAACTACGATCGAGCCTTAAGCCTCAGACCTAACTTCACTGATGCCTGGATTAGTCGCGGATTCGCCGCCTTCAATTCCGCCCTTAACCCCATGAACGAGGGTTGGAGCAATCCTACCTTGGTAACGGCATCCCTGCCCCCAAAACTCCAAAACCCCGATCTAGATTTGCGGGGCTATGAGGGCTGCCTAGCTTCCATCCAGGAGGGATTCAAGCACAGCCCAGAAGGCAGTGAAGCCTGGGGTCAATTACACCGAGCCTTAGGCGAAGCCCATCGACTCTGGGGCAATCGCCAGGAAAGTTCCTTCCCGTTTTGGCGAAAAGCGCTTGCCTGCTACAACAAGGCATTGGATATTTTCACAGCAGACACCTTTCCCCAGGCACAGCTAGAGGTTCTTGCTCTCCTAATTCGCACCCATCGTGCTCTCCAGGAAAAAGATGAGATTGTAGATGCACTGGCACGCCAGGGTACTGAACTCCTAAAACGAATCTTAAGGGAAAGCTCTTCTGATGCCCAAAAGCAAAGACTGGGCCTGCAATTTGCCAGCTTTGGGCAAGCCACGGTTGACCTATTGGTTCAGCAAGGAGAACTCATTCAAGCACTGGAAACTGCCGAAAAAGATAAAAACTGGCTGATGACTTGGTTACTGCACTGGCAAAACCCAGACGATATTCCCACTGCCAGCTACGAAGCCATGCGGCAATTGCTCCGCCCCCATACCGCCATGGTTTACTGGCACCTCAGTCCTGATGCCCTCACCACCTTCGTCTTACGCTGGGACAGATTACACCCCACCGTGATCAGCCGCACTACTAGCAATAGTCAAGCGGAGCTGCAACAGGTCAGTCAACTGGAAACCTGGCTCAAAACTTGGAACCAGACTTACCAAAATCACATCAACAAAAGCAAAAATACTGACCCTCACGAGAAATCTGACTGGTTCAATACCCTGCCCGATCTATTGGATCAACTCGCCGAAATTCTCCAAATTGATCAGATCAAAACCCATCTCCCCCCAAATCTCACCCACCTTACCCTCATTCCCCACCGCGACATCCATCGCCTGCCGCTGCACTCCTTCTTCCCAGCCTATCCAACCACCACCCTACCCAGCCTCCAAATCGGTCATAGCCTCCGTCCCTCAGCCTTGCCCCTCAAATCAAGTGAATCCAATAGTTCCGGACTCACCATTACCGCCCCCATCCACCAAGACCTATCTCCCCTCTACCATGCCCAAGCTGAAACTCACCTGATCAATCAACTCCTAGCAAAAACCTACTCCGTTGAATCGATCGACGCCCGTAAAGCAACCCAGGCGGCTGTCAGTCACGCCCTAGCTCAGCCCCACCAAATTTTTCACTTTAATGGCCACGCTGCCTACAACTTTGCAGACCCGAAAAGCTCTGCCCTAGCGCTTGCCGCAACAGATAAACTCACTGTTCAAAACCTGCTCCAAGTTCCCCTAAATAGCTATAGCCTAGTCACCCTTGCCAGTTGCGAAACCGCTCTCAGTGGCAATCAAACCATCACCAGTGAATACGTTGGCATCACCAGCGCCTTTCTTGCTCAGGGGGTTCCTGACATTCTCAGCACCCTCTGGACAGTAGAATCTGCCGCCAGCATGGTCTTCATGGCCGAATTTTACAGCCACCTCCATCTTGGCCCCGCTGCTGCCTATCACCACACACGTCAAACCCTAAGATGCCTCACCGTCACTCAACTGAAAACCCGCTACGATAACTGGCTCAGCCTCGACCTCCCTAGCCAAGTTCGGGAGTTTCTGGAAGAGGAGCGGAATGAGCTTGATAGAATAGAGCCAGATGAATGCCGCTATCGTCATCCTTACTACTGGGCCGCCTTTACGCTTACAGGACTCGGAGGCTAACCATGCAACCGCTTGAACCGCTTGAACAACTTGCAGTGGATGCCTTTGTCGCTGCTGTGGAAACCTGCCGCGAAGAAGGTATTCAGTTACCCGAAAGCGTTTGGTTGATTGCCCAATCGCCAGACCGCCATGTTGAATCGCTAGGCGAGATTGCTAAGCAGCATCCCCAGTTGAATACTGCTTATCGCACTGCTCGCAAGCTATTACGCCAAGCAGAGGGCGATCGTCAAAAACGCCTCACACCAAACATGATGACAACAGAAACAGGTCATCGATTGTCCCAATCTGACTTAGTCAGAATCAACACCTTTGGTAGTCATGGTGTGTCTAGTTATGGTGTGTCCCAGCCTGACTTAGTGAGTGTTAACTCATTCTCCTACTCGGAGGAAATCTTTAATAGCACGCCAAATCCCGACAATACTCAACCCAACTCTCCATCACTCCAGGAACCCCTCCCCCTTCCCAAATCTGACCAACAGGAAACATCCCCACCACCAATCTATCGTTTTGTACTGCCCAGCAATACAACAGAGCACGATCGTCATTACTTTCAGAATTACGTCACCGAACTCCAGCGCCTCAATCCCTCCTGGATTCTCACTCGCGACCGCTGTACAGATAACGAAAGTGAGGCTTATGTGATGGTCTGCAACAACGAAAAATATAGGACGCTCTACGCAACCTACATCACTAGCCAACTGATTCAGGATCTTTTTGCAGGTTTTAAACTATGAGTGATTCGCAAGCCCAAACGGGCGATCAGTCAACGCCAATCTCTGCTTCAGCGAATAGCACGCCCCAAGAACCAACCACCAAACCTATCGAAGTTATTGAAACTATTGTTATCCCCAAAAGCCCAGACCTACCCAGCTCAGACTTAATGAGTTTAGTCAGCCAAGCTATCCAAGCAGAGCTTCAAGCTGGAAAATCAGGTATTTTTGAGAAATTAGTTTCCCTTCGCGACCAGCAACTCCAACAAGAACAAGAAGAACGTCGGGAAGAGCGTCGCTTGCGAGAAAAAGAAATCAACAATAAGCATGAATTGGCACTTAAGGTTGAAGATCGCCAAACCAAAGCTGATGTAGCCAGTAAAAACAATATTCGACTGATGATTGCTACCTTCGCTATTTCTTTCCTCGCTTCTGTGGGATATGCGACTTTTTCAAAAGATGCAACCTTGGCAGATCGAGTCTGGACAGGGACGTTGGGACTTGTTGCGGGGGGTGGAGGAGTAGCAGCTATACGCGCTAAAAAATCCAATGAACAAGATCCAGATCAACCGTAGCTACTTATCACTTGTCTCTTGGTTATATTAATTGTGCAATTCCATGCTGAGTTATCTGAAGGGCAAAGTTGTCTGTACGCAAAAGAGTCAGAACAATCGGGTGGGTCTGACGATCGAGGTGAATGGGATTGGCTATGATTTGCAGATTACGACGCGCCATTGGCAGCAGTTGCCTGCACCGGGGGAGGTAACACAGGCGTTTTGTCATTTGAGTGTGCGGGAGGATCAGATTACGTTGTTTGGCTTTGCGAATGCGGCGGAGCGGGATTTGTTTCGGCAGTTGATTAGTGTGAGTGGGATTGGGCCGCAGTTGGCGATGGCGTTGTTGGATACGTTGAGTTTGCAGGAGTTGGTGCAGGCGATCGTGAATGGCAATACGCGGTTGTTGTCGAAGACGCCGGGGGTGGGGGGCAAGACGGCGGAACGGATTGCGCTGGAACTGAAGACGAAGCTGGCGGAGTGGCGACAGAGTTCTGGATTGTCGATGCAGCCGGGAGCGGGGCCGGTGGCGTCGATTCAGGAGGATGTGGAGATGACGCTGTTGGCGTTGGGCTATACGGAGCGGGAGATTACGCAGGCGCTGACGGCGGTGGGGCAGAGCAGTACGTTGTCTAAGACGGCGGATGGGGAGGAGTGGATTCGGTTGGCGATCGCGTGGTTGAGTCAGTGAGGGTTGAGGTGTTAAATGATACCTAAATTATTTTTTGCAGTACGGATTGACAGGGCTAGGGGTTTATTCGTAACCTAGCATTTCATAGCGGTTCCGTGAACATCCTTCTTTCGCGAGATGGTTAAACATGAAGCACGGGGTCGCTGGGATCCTGAAAATTTAGGGCACTACTCGGGATTGGGCCAACAACCCCAAGTAGCTATTCCCCCTCGCTGAGAGTGCAGCAAGGAGGCTTGATGAGGATTTTAGCATCTGACCGAGCCACTCTTGTTTGTGATGTCAAACGGGGTGGCTCTAAATTTTTGGGCTTTCTTCGCCCTCATCCCTGGCCCTTCTCCTGCAGGAGAAGGGGGCAAGTTTGCCGTGGGGGAAGGGATTCACTACAACAAGGAGAAGCTCAGTTATGGCGAAAGGTTCTAGCGATCGGAGCGATCGTGAAGTTCAACATGAGAAACAACGCTTACAGATTCACTTAATCGGTCACAAGGAGTTCGTGCAGGACACGATTAATCAATTCCATGCGCATCGGATCGCGGACAGGATTCATTGGAGTCAACCGATGAAGATCGTGCATTCCGACGGGCAATACATCAGCATCCTCAGTCGCGAACGGCTGCGATAACAGTTGTAGCATCAGTGTCCCGCAGGTGCGTTAATGCTCCCATAGACTGCGGGCACTGCAATCTCAGGACACAATCTACTGCGATCAACAGTTGGTGACAAGTATCCATGATCATTCACTTTTCTTAAAACAAATAGCTTGTATCTCCCGATAAAATCAGGATATCTGATGGGAAACAGAGGGAAAGACACAGAAACTTTCGGGGTATCCACCCCGATCGGGGAAATATACAGAAATTTTCGGGGTATCCAGCCAAATCGGGGATATACAGAAATTTTCCGCATAAGCAGTTATTAGCCTTGTGTGCCAAATGCACGTTTCTAACCGCTTATCCAAAAACTGAACTTGATTTTTGGTCTAGCCTCTATGAATGGCAACTATTCAAAATAGTAATTGTCAATTCCCTGAGTAATGGGTTATCTGGGAAAGTAAGTTTAGAAGTTGGAGGATGTGATGATTGTTCAATTCCATTCACGTTCTTATCATGCGCTTACTGACCACGAAATCGTAAAAAGCTTGGGAAGCAGCGCAGAAAGCGGCTTAACGCCTGAGGAAGTTGCTCGTCGCTATGAGCAGCATGGCTGGAATGAGTTGCAGTTTAAGCCTGCGAAACCTGCGTGGTTAAGGTTTCTGGTGCAATTTCATCAGCCACTCCTCTATATTTTGCTGCTGGCTGGAGCTGTTAAAGCGTTTTTGGGTTCCTGGACGAATGCCTGGGTCATCTGGGGGGTAACGCTGATTAACGCCATTATCGGCTATGTCCAGGAAGCTAAGGCAGAAGGGGCGATCGCCTCTCTCGCCAAAGCCGTCACCACTGAAACCACCGTTCTGCGAGAAGGGCAACCGCTGCGGATTCCCTCACGGGATTTGGTGCCGGGGGATTTAGTGGTGCTGACATCGGGCGATAAAGTCCCGGCAGATTTGCGGTTGCTGCGAGTTCGCACCCTACAGATAGATGAATCTGCTCTGACCGGGGAATCCGTTCCAGTTGAAAAATCTGTCCAGGTGTTACCTGAGGATACTCCTCTCGCTGAACGGCGCAATATGGCTTACGCAGGTAGTTTTGTCACCTTTGGGCAGGGACAGGGCATCGTCGTTGCGACTGCCAATGCCACGGAAATGGGGCAAATTTCGCGATCGATGGAAAATCGGGTTAGCCTCACCACCCCCCTGACCCGGAAGTTTGAGCAATTCAGCCGTACTCTGCTCTACATTATCTTGCCCCTGGCGACCTTCACCTTTGCAGTGGGGTTGGGGCAGGGAGGCTCCTGGATTGATATGTTTGAGGCGGCAGTCGCCCTGGCAGTCAGTGCGATACCCGAAGGTTTACCTGCGGTTGTAACCATCACGCTGGCGATCGGCGTCAACCGGATGGCAAACCGCAACGCCATCATTCGGAAACTACCAGCGGTGGAAGCGTTGGGCAGTGCCACGGTAATTTGTTCCGACAAAACCGGGACGTTGACGGAAAACCAGATGACGGTTCAGGCAATTCACGCAGGGGGACAACCCTATCGCGTCAGCGGCGGGGGCTACAGTCCCAAAGGCGACATTACCCAGGTCAGCAACGGCAAGGAGATAGGGCTGGATGCGGCGGAATTACCCCCTGCCTTAGCCCAGTGTTTGACGGCAGGGGTTCTCTGTAACGATTCCCAACTCAAACAAACGGGGACAGATTGGACGGTGGTGGGCGACCCAACGGAAGGAGCCTTAATTGCCGTGGCGGAAAAAGCAGGGCTGAGTCAGGCTGGACTTTCGACTGACACCCCTCGCATGGATGCTATTCCCTTTGAGTCGGAGTATCAGTACATGGCAACGCTGCATGAGGCGCAGCCGCACATAATTTATGTGAAGGGTTCGGTGGAGGCCCTGCTGCGTCGGTGTACCCAGATGCTCGATGCCCAGGGACAGGCGATCGCCCTCAACTCTACCCTGATCAAACAGGAAGTTGATGACATGGCAGGACAGGGGCTACGGGTGCTGGCGTTTGCCCAAAAGACGGTATCGATACAGCAACATGCCATCGATCATGAAGATATTGCCACTGATCTCGTGTTTCTGGGACTCCAAGGCATGATTGACCCACCCCGTCCAGAGGCGATCGCTGCCGTTCATGCCTGCCAGTCCGCCGGGATTCAAGTCAAGATGATCACGGGCGATCACATTGCCACCGCACGGGCGATCGCCCAACGCATGGGAATTCAAACCAGCTCAGGGGTTGTCGCCTTTGCTGGGCAACAGTTAGCCCAAATGAATGAGTTAGAGATTCATAATGCTGCCGTCGAAGGATCTGTCTTTGCCAGAGTCGCCCCGGCACAAAAGCTGCAACTAGTGGAAGCACTCCAGGCCAGAGGCAATATCGTCGCCATGACGGGAGATGGGGTAAACGATGCCCCAGCACTCAAGCAGGCGGATATTGGTATTGCGATGGGCAAAGGCGGTACAGAAGTTGCCCGCGAATCCGCTGACATGTTGTTGACCGATGATAATTTTGCTTCCATTAAAGCAGCTGTGGAAGAAGGGCGCACGGTTTACCAGAATTTGCGAAAGGCGATCGCCTTTCTCCTGCCTGTGAATGGGGGAGAATCCATAACAATTCTAATCAGTGTTCTGTTGGCACGGGAGTTGCCGATTCTATCCCTGCAAGTGCTCTGGCTGAATATGATCAACTCCATTACCATGACAGTTCCCCTCGCCTTTGAACCAAGATCTCAGGGCTTGATGCAACACCCCCCCCGCAACCCTAACGAACCGTTGCTCACCCAGAAATTATTACGCCGAATCGTAGCTGTTTCATCATTTAACTGGGTTCTGATTTTCGGGATGTTTGAATGGGCTCAATCCACAACAGGTAATATTGCTGTCGCCCGCACAATGGCCATTCAATCCCTTGTGGCAGCACGCATCATCTACCTGATCAGTATTAGTCAATTGGGAACCAGTTTAATCGCCTATGTGCGCCGTCAAACTCCATCCATCACAACTGCACCCATTCTCATGGTGGGTATTGTTGCGGCGGTTGTCCTGCAAGTTGTGTTTAGCCAGTGGCAGGTGATGAACACGCTCTTTGAAACCGCACCGCTCACCTGGAATCAATGGGTAATCTGTTTATTGCCAATGGTGCCGATGGTGCCGTGGGCAATGTTTGCGAATGCGATTGACCCCCCTTGCAGACAAAGATGAAGTATCTAGATCAGTTCTTCAAGTTCTTCAACCATAAATACTTAATTCTTGGACACGCTTATGTTTCAGAAAATTCTAGTTGCAATGGACAGTACACCCACAGCCCAAGCTGTTTTTACAAAGGCTGTTGCTTTAGCCCAAGCAATGAACGCTAGTCTCATGGTGTTACATGTATTGTCTGCGGAGGATGAAGGTAGTCCGGGTTGGCCTCTGGGCATGGTCGAGGGTAGTGATCAATCAGGGACATGTCAAGAAACCCCTATGTTCTTCTCAGTTTATGATGAGATTAATTGGGAAGCCCATCGGCGGCAGTGGCAGCAATATGAGAAGGAAAGCCGTGAGAAATTCCAATCCTACAGCGAACAAGCGATCGCGATGGGGATCAAGACCGAGTTCACTCAAATTCCAGGCAAGCCTGGTCAAGCAATCAAGAAAATAGCACAAACCTGGAAAGCCGACTTGATTGTGATGGGAAGCCGGGGTCGTACAGGGCTGAGTGAGCTGATTTTAGGCAGTGTGAGTAATTATGTCATGCACCATGCACCCTGCTCAGTACTCATCGTGCATTCTTAAACGCTCCAGCGAGATAGGGTCAGGGGATGAGCAACTCTAATCCTTCTCCCTTTAAAACCATTCATGTTGTAGGGTGGGCGACTAACGAGTTACTGTTGCTGATACTTTTCCGATCGGGTCAATTGTTAATCAATTCACTGGTCAGGTCTTTACCTATCTCCTAACACAACTCAAGGATAAGCGCATGCTTCAGCACTGTGGCATCTTTATGTGAATTATGGTTGCCCATCCCCCCAAGCTATAATGAGGCCACTGAAGTCCTAGCGAGGTCACCCCTATGGCAGTTTCTTCAGAAGAGAGATTTCACCAACGCCAACCCCGATACAGCAAAGAAGAATTTACCCGACGGGGAGATGAAATTTACGAATCCCAGGTGCGATCGCAGGTCGAAGCAGGCAACCACGGGAGAATTGTCGCAATCGACATCGAAACCGGAGCCTTTGAAGTCGCAGACGAAATTTTAGAGGCCACCGATCGCCTATTTGAACGTGTTCCAGATGCCCAGCCGTGGATCGTCCGAATCGGACATCGCGCCGTTCATCGCTTTGGCGCACGGAGCTTGAGAAAACCCATATGATGCACGGTATCGTCAATTCAAGCTGTGAGGCGACAATTTCTCTAGTTGTGAGCAATACAAATCGTCAGACCCACCTGATTGATGCAGTAATTGATACAGGCTATACAGGATTTTTGAGCCTGCCGCGTGAAATCATTGTTACCCTAAACCTTCCTTGGACAGGGTTCGATCGTGGAACTTTAGGCGATGGTAGCGAAGTTACTTTTGAGGTTTATGCCGCAACCATTATTTGGGACGGACAATACCGGAATATTCCTGTTAATGAAGCGGAGACTGATCCATTAGTCGGAATGAGTTTACTGTATGGCTACGATTTGTATATCCGGGCGGTAGAAGGTGGTAACGTCACCATCAAGCCTGTTGAGTAGTTACCAGTCTCTCCGTTGAGGCACAGTCAACCAGTCGTTGAGCAAGCCTTAAGCAAAGTCGTCCAGATAGCATCGAAGTAGCATCAAACTGACGGTAATTTGCCAGCTAACCGCAAGAAGGCAGAGGTACGGTTTAGAGATATTACAGCAGAGTTTATTGTAAATACCGATCGTCCAGCGATCGGTCAATCAAATATTGATAGATTTCGATCGACGCTGGAAACATCCTTTGGGAAACATCCTAGAACAGGGTCTTTCGTCTTGGAAATCCACCCCAATTGTGCCGTTATGAATTACTCAGAACAATTCATCAGACATTAACAGCGATCGTAGAAACGCGCTTCAACAATAAAATTGCATAACCTCCCTAGACACGAAACGTAAATCTATCCAAACCATCCTCAGCCCACAAAGCAGCCTCAGTCCAAGTTGCTTATATTGACAACTAAGTTTCTTTCGTTGCCACCAAGTACCTATGAATTTCACTAGAATTGCTTCTCTATCTACAAAACTAGCGTTGTCTGCTTTCTCGATCGTTGCCACCAGCGCAATCATGACAACTCAAGCTCAGGCTAGGTGGCAATGCCCAGTCGGGGTGCCAGAGCCTAGCAGCGGTCAACCCAACAATTCTGGGATTGCCTGCGCGTGGGTCGAAGAAGCACCACCGATCAACCCAGATCTTCCGGAACCCAAGCAACCAGCCCCCGACTTCCCCAAACTGCCTCCAGACCCAGCCATGATGAACGTGCTAGACTCGCTGGTTCAACGGGCAGAATTTGAAGCAAAATACGGAAGAATTCTGTTTTACGAACCGAACGTAGGAATCTGGTTAATGACTTCTGAAGGGGATGGAACTGGAAAAAATTGTGCCGTCTCATTTACCGAAACCCCCAACGTATCCAACATTGTCTTGTTCTCCGGCCCAACGCAAAAGGGCGCAGGGGCAATCCTCTTTCAAGGAATTGGCATGCCTGCAACCCCTGAAATCAAAGAGATTCAACCCACTCTCACCTTCAAAGGCGCTCAACCGATACCGATCGATGCAGCACTGATCCCCTACGGCAAAAATTCTGGCATTCTAGTCTTAACTGACATGGTCGGAATGATGCGTCGTGCAAATGCAGAAAATGAAGTCACACTGCAACTTGACGGCAAAGAGGTATTCCGTGCCAGTATGACCGGATTTATGAAAGCACGCAGTGCCATGCTTGAATGCATGAAGGCCGAGTAGTGAGCCCAATCCGCGAGAGCACTAGCAGCCGGTGAGGCAGGACATTAGACCTCATAAGGCTCAGATGAGAATTTGACTTTACCCTGCCGATCTTTGGGTCAAACAAGGTTGTGAGATCCGTTAGTCGAGTGTTTGATAAGTCGAGTGTTTGATTAAGCGTGTAGTACTGGGTTTTATGAAAAAGCAAGTTCTCGTTCTCTCTAAGATTGCAGCTATGTGCATTACAGCCCTATTTCAGCAACCCGTTTGGGCTGAAGTTGCACCCTCTCAAGACCTATGGCAACAACCTTATACCCCTACTCGCCTGCAATGGCTTTTTCTCAATTTAAAGGGTGGCAAGGGAGAAAACACACCCTGTGGTGTTTACAGCCTAGACAATGTACCGCTTGCATTTTATGAGTGGAAAAGTCCCAGTGCCAGCGATAATCGACTCATTCTATCTGTAATTACCCGTCCTCCAGACAGTAACGCTAAGGTTCCGACTGCTGACCGTAACTTCTGTATGATGTCAACCTTTGAGAATCTCCAGGTGGAAGCTTCCAGAGTAGGCGCAAATCCGCCTCCAGTGGAATTACATCACTTTCAGATCAGTTCAAACGGTCGAACTCTCATAGGAACCTATCAATGTTCAGTGCCTAAAACAGATTTGGATCGATTTGAAAAGCTTTGTCGCTAATGCTTTGTACGATTAGCGGGAATGTTTTGTACGACTAGCGGGTTGTCGAAACCATCTTTAGTCACGCAACGCACCCATGCCAATCCCGAAGTTCTCCATCGGACATCCTAGACCGATCGCTGCCAACGGGACAGAACTATAATACGATCGAAACGCCCTATCCCCAGCAGGCTCACCGCCCCCATCCTCTATCCAACCTTCCACCCTCTCAGATTGAAAAAGCCCATGACCATCCTTGCCTTCACCGACGCCAAAGTTTTAGACGACAAACTATCCAACCGTTTCATTGAACTAGACGAAACCGGATATTTCTTGATTTACCTCGATCGAACCGCTGGCCACATCTGCGCCGATCTCTACAGCAACACCATCAACGACAAAGGACTCGCCTGCGACCCCGAAACCGGAGAACCCCTCCCCTGCAACGGCCCATTAGAACGCAAACCGATCGCCGTCTTTCGGGGCAGAACCGCCAAAGAACTCTGCATCGAACTGTTTGAAAAACCAGCCCCCCCCCTCGTGCTGCGGCTAGACCATGCCGCCTACCTAGGCCGGGAATTCGTACGGGCAGAAATCGCCCTCTACGCAGGCCAGGAATACGTCCAAGATTAAACTGTCACCCAATCCAACCCATAAAAAAGCGTGAATGACATCATTCACGCCCTGACTCATTCACGGGATGGGAACAAACCTTAGCGATTCCCCAGATAAACGTAGAGGTAATAGGTCGCCATGGGAATCGCTGTCGCCAACACCAGCAACACAATCACCCAGACCGTTGCATTACTTTCCTCCGTTTCCTCCGGCGAAGCAAACGTACTTTCTACATTCACCGTATCCTTCACCTCAGGGGGGCCAGGATCCTCTTGGCCAGACAGTACCGCCGCAATCCGATCGGTCGCATCATTGAACGCTTGATTGTAGCGATTGCCATACTTCAGCGGCACCAAAATCGTTTCCTTCGCCACACTTTCAGCAATCTCATCGGTCAACCGCGCCTTGGCACCCTCGCCCGACACCACCGCGCTATTGTCCGTCAAGACATCGATCGCCACCAAGGTAACATTTGTTTGATCCGCCGCATCGGGGAACCACCGCTTAAACAGCGCCTGGGCAAAGCTCTCGATCGTCTCTTCATAATCCAAACGACGGATCGTCACCACATACACTTCCTGCCCCGTGCTTTTCTCCAAGTCACGGAACGTCCCATTGATGTGCCCTTCCGTCGAGCGGCTCAGCACTTCCGCCTGATCCACCACATGGGAATTTTCTTCAAAATCTGGCACTTCGTAAATACTGGTTGCCCAAGCGGGAGCCAGGAACAGTTGGGTTGCCAACAGGCAGATCAGACCGATCGTGCAAAGCCGCCGCAGGGCTTGATCAGTCCGGTGGAGGAGTTGATTCATAAGTTCAAAATATTGCCATGATAATTCTTTTCACTAGGTTACCGTTTTCAGTGGGTCAAAAGATGGGCCAGCTCCGGGAAAACCGATCGAGAATCCTCCCCCACAATTTTCTCCAGGAAGTTCCCACGGTACAATCTTGAACGAGAATCAAGAGGCTTTGAAGCATATGGCTTTACCAGTTGGCGCAACTGCCCCCGACTTTACTGTTCAAGACACCAACGGCAACACGGTTAAACTAGCTGACTACGCAGGCAAAACCGTCGTCCTATACTTCTATCCCAAAGATGACACCCCCGGTTGCACCAAAGAAGCTTGCAGCTTCCGGGACAACTACCAGCAATACCTGGATCAGGGCATTACGGTCTTCGGTGTCAGCATGGATGACTCCGCCTCCCACCAAGCGTTTACCAGCAAGTTCAATCTGCCCTTTCCCCTCCTGGCCGACACCGATGGCGCAATCACCCAAGCCTACGACGTAGCCGGAGAAATGAACGGCTTCAAATATGCGAAGCGGGTGACCTATGTGATCGGGGCCGATGGCAACATCCAGCAGGTCTATGAAACGGTCAACACCGAAACCCACGCCACGGATATCCTGAGCGCGTTGGGCCTGTAAGGTCACGTCTTAATTTCTTAGGAACGCAGAACCCCGATCGAAGTTTCGATCGGGTTTTCTATGCCTCCCTTTTGGCTTCTCTATGGAGAAATCACCAAGCGTAAACTTTTGTCAATTTTTGTGGCTTGGGCTTTCCAGGATCCAGAGCAATTTGGTGGATCAGGTGGTGGAAATTGGCTCGATCGAAAATCCGTAGGTTACCCTGAAGAGGTTGAAGCTGCCCTAGAACTTGCAACTTAAAATCTGCAATTCACACTCTTGCAAACCTAGGCCAGCAGCCTGTGCATCCCTCCCGGATACTCCTATGACGAATACAGCAAATCTGGACACCACTAACCTCGCCCCCAAGGTCACCAATCCTCCCGTTTACAGCGGGCCGAAAGAAGTGCTCCTGGGGAAACCCGTGCTTCTTAAAGGCAGTTATGACGCCTCGCGGATTACCAAATTAACCATCCGAGCAGAGGATAAATTTGCCCTGCCCGTCACCCTCAAAAACGGCACCTGGGAAGTCAATATGCCCAAGGGCTTTTCCTCTCCGGGGGCACGCTGGTTCCGCGTCCAAGGCTTCGACAAAGCTGGCAAACAAGTTGAAAGTCGAATTTTTTATATGACGGTTAGCCGGGATCCCCTGACGGTGGCCCAGGCGCTGACCCTGAAAGTCTTACGAGATACTTTTTTTAAAGCCACGCCCCAGGATTCCTCTAAGTTAAATAACCAACAAAAGGTTCTGGTCAAGGCAGGGCAAATCTTTCACGTTAACCGCTACGGTTCCATGGATGCCCACTTGAAATTGGAACTGGCGGAAAGTATTGCCCCAGTGGGGAACTTTGGCTATTTCTACGAAGCCCACGTCCAACTGAGCAAAGGCACCCAGGTGTTGCGCTTTACGGTGGACGATGTGCCCGACACCCCCGGCGATGGCATCCAAATGCTGGTCACCACCACCACGTTTCTGAAGAAATCGCGGGAAGATTCCGATAGTCTGCCAAGCAACCAGAAAGCCCAACTGATGCAGGGACAAACCTTGCAGATCAAAGGCTATGCCTGCCTGGGGGGACATTTTCGGGTGACCTTGGCAGACCCGATCGCCGGGTTTGGCGATGTGGGATTCATCTACTGGCGGCATGTGCGCTTAACCCGCCTCGGCCAGGAAATTCCCTTCGATCCCGATGCCCTCACCGCTCGGATTCTCCAAGATACAGTGCTGAAAAAATCCCCCGTGGATTCTTCCAAGCTCGCGGCCCAAGACAAGGTCAGCCTGCCTGCGGGTCGGGTCTACGGCGTCTCCAGCTACACGATCGAAGGCGGTCACATCAAGCTCTCGACCACCGAAGAATTCCCCGGCTTTGGCAACACGGGCTATATTTTCCCGAACTTTGTGCAAATGCAGCGGGGGGGCCGATCGTTTAATCCCATTCCGCCCCAGGTGGAATTGAACGTGCCCTACTTCTCCCAACGGGATAATCCACGCCTCTATTGGTCTACTTGTAACGTCACCTCGATCGCCATGGTGTTTTACTACTACGGCGTGCGATCGAAGGATGGTGGGCAACTGGAAGATGAACTGCTGCAATGGTGCCTCGATCGCTACGGGGCAGGCTCCCAAACTGACCACAGTGTATTGATTAAGCTAATCGAAGCCTACGGATTTAAGAGCCAATTTAGTACAACCTATAAATGGCAGGACATCAAGGAAGAATTGATCAATCGCCGACCCGTGGTGCTCTGCGGCTATTTCACCCACGGGGGCCACATTGTTACCGTTGTGGGCTACACGCCGCAAGGCTACATTGTGAACGATCCCTGGGGGGATGGTTATTACGGCTATGCCAGCACCGAAGGCCGTAAGTTAATCTATCCCTACGACTACACGACGCAGATGTGTGGGGTCGATGGGGATGTGTGGGCGCACTTTATCCGGAGAGCCTAAAGATCCCCAAAACCCAACTTCAGACCCCATCCCGCTTGAGTTCCCATCTTCCCAACGGCGTTAGGTTGGGGGATGGGACCGCCGATTTGTCATCAAGAGGACTGAGCCAACTATGCCCCGCATCAATCCATACACCTTGCAAATGCAAATTACCCGCATGTTCCAGCAGGGACAATCCTTGTTTGCACCCATGAAGGTACAGGAATGGCTCAAGGAACGGGGCCACAATCCCGCAGAATATAGCATTCTGTTTCACCAAAAACCGGCTCCTCCAGGATCGGGAGAAGTTATGGTCACGGAGATTGAACTGAAACGTAAAGATGGACAGCCGGTAGATGAGTGGCTACAACAGGAAGTGAATCGCTGGGCTTAATGAAGACCGTCACAGCTAAGATTGCTAGAACAATGGCTATTCCCAACAATCTTCTGTTGAGTTGCAAATGGCTAGATTATCCCAAATTTTGCTGTTAAGGCGGATTGGCAGCGATCGTCTGTCTCATCTGTTCCAGGATGTTTAAGATTGCTTTTAACCGCGATCGCTGGGCTGCGGGGGGTAAGGGAGGGGGATGCAAAAGTGACTCCAATCCCTGCTGCACAGTCTGGAGTTGAGATAACACAAGGGCTCGGACTGGATCCCTAAGATTCTCAGGACTATTTTCCGCCGACATGAGGGGCGATCGCATCAGCTCTCCCGATGCCATCATGGTTTGTAAATTTTCAATCACTCCATACAGTTCCATGGGGTCAAACACCCGTAATAAACTCGTTTGCGTCACAATTCCCATCCCCATCCCCCAATTCCAAGACACCACCAAGCGACCCACCCGCCGTTTTTGCATTTCCTGGTGAGCCATCCATAGAGAATCTTCTGGGCTGAGGAGAAAAAGCGGTGTACTCATGACATCTCCCGCAGGCGTGGTGAGGAGATTCATTTGTAATGCTTGAAATTGCACAATATCCCGTTCCGTCACAATACCTACGGGATCAAGGTTATCTTCTTCATTGCGTTGAGTAATCACCACACAACTGACGCGATGGTCTGCCATCAGTTGGGCCAATTGCAGCACAGGGGCATGGAGGGGGGCTTGAATCACCTGGCGGGTCATAACATCCGCCACTCGACGAAATCGCAATAAATTCGCCGGTCGTAGAAGCTGAAGAATACTGGCATGGGAAATCACCCCAACCAGGTGCTCCTGTTCGTCCACGATCGGTAAATGGCGAATGCGGTAGCGACGAAAGAGGAATAAAACCGCAAAAATGTCTTGTACAGCTTGCCGGGATAAGGTAATCACGGGCTGTATCATCACTTCGGCAACCGTCACATTCTGCAAGTCAACGACTTGAGCAGTGAGCCGGACGATATCCCGTTCAGTCAAGATACCTAACAACTCTTTTCCTTGCACGATCAGCATACAACTGTTGCGAGGACTCGGGTGAGATTCCAGCATTGGAGCCGTCGCATACTCTTCGTCCATTTCGCGCAGCAGCCATTCAGGGGGATGGTGTGCTTGGCTAATGAGTGCGATCGCGTCTCCTAAACGGGTTTCTGGCGGGACTGTTAGGGTGTGGGGATCGATCGCCGCTGTCAAATCAGGGACCCAATTTATGAAAGAGGAAAAGGCCATACTCCCAATCCTATCGTTGCAAATGGAGTTTAGAACCTCTCAACCCGCTGCTAGTTTGCATCACTCATTCCAATCTCTGGGACTCAGGTTGCCCTGCCAGAGAAATGTAACATTTAATTGCAAATAACAGCAGGTTGTTCAAGCCTTGGGGAAGACTTAGGTGTATTATAGAGGAATGTTACAGCTAAAAAGCTGTAATCTTTATCCAAAAGGGGATTGAGAGTTTTATGGTTTTCAGCTAACGACCGACTAGAAAGGGGATGGTACTGGCCCAGTTTTGGCTAATTTGGGGTCTTCAACTAGTCTAGCGTTTTTTCCATAGATGGCGAAGTATCCATGCGCTGATTGTCTGGAATGTGCTATTTCAAGTTGTCTACACCACAGATGTCTGCACCACAGATGTCTGCGCCAAAATTATCCTCGCTGTGTGTGTGATACCCAGGACCATAAAGCCAGTTGACTATTGACTGACTCGAAATCTGGCATCGATTCTATCGGCTTGAAATTGATTATTGTTTGAGGATAAAGCGATGGGAACTGCGACGTTTATTAACAATGAAGCCGAATTTGATGGATTGGTCAGTGCAGAATCGGTGCTGGTGGTTGATTGCACGGCATCTTGGTGTGGGCCTTGCAAATTGGTTGCGCCCTTAATGGATCAACTGGCGGAGGAATACCTCGATCGAGCCAAGGTTCTGAAATTGGATCTTGATAGCAATCCAGGTGTTGCAAAGCGATTTGGCATTCGCAGTATTCCAGCAGTAATGTTTTTTAAACAAGGCCAACTGGTAGAAACTCTAGTGGGTGTAAAGCCCTACGAGGAATTTAGTCAAGCAGTACAGCAGTTATTGTAAGCGTTCTGAGTCAATGCTGTGGTTGTGAATTCTGTGTGTGAATTCTGTGTGTAAATGTTGTGTATGTGAATGCTATTTGTATGATGAATGCAGCCGATATTATGACCCGTGAAGTGGTCACCATTTCCGGCTCTGCCACCGTCGCAGAAGCCGTGAAATTGATGAAGGATAAAGGTTTACGGGCATTAATTGTAGAACCCCGTAGTGAGACCGATCCCTACGGCATGGTGACGGAGACGGACGTGGTTTACAAAGTGGTTGCCCATGGCCATGATCCCAAAGTCATGCGCGTTTACGAAATCATGACGAAGCCCTGTGTAGTGGTCAACCCAGAGTTAGGCGTGGAATACGTCGCACGACTTTTTGCTCAAACGCGGATTCGGCGAGCCCCCGTTATTCAAAACGGCTTGCTGGGGGTGATTTCCGTCAGCGATATCCTGCGCAAAAGTGACTTTGTTGAAATCCCTAAGCAACTGTTCCTTGAAGATCGCATTGAAGTGGCACGGGAAGAAGCGCGAGCAATTTGTAAAGAGAAAGGCGAAACCTCACGGGATTGTGCCGTTGCTTGGGACACAGTCGAGGAATTAAAAGCGATCGCGGCGGATCAACGTAGACAAAAGCAACCCATAACTCGTTAGTCAACCTTACTTAGTCAACCTTAGTTCAACGGAGGCAAACGAAGTCAAATACAGGGTAGTCGGTGACCAAGTTGTAGAGGAGCAACTTTGATGGAAGTAGAGGTAGCTTTGACAAAGCAAGCCGTCATGGTTGAACGATTTGCGACAGTGCTCGATGCGATCGCGCTCATGAAGGAATTTGGTGTGCGAGCGTTACTCGTCGAACCCTGTCACGCTAACGATCCCTATTGCATTGTGACGGAGGCAGACATTGTCTATAAAGTGACTGCTTTTGCCCGCGATCCCAACACTGTTCGTGTTTACGAAATTATGTCTCCCTTGGCTTAGCCTTTGATTCCTTAGATTTGTCTGAATGTTCCAATTTTGTAATGAGGAGAGAGATCGCTATGATGCGGGCAGACGAAATTATGACCAAACAGGTCATTACCATTCGCGGATCTGCAACGGTTGCAGAAGCAGTAGCTTTAATGAAGGAGAAATGCCTGCGGGCTTTAGTTGTGGAACCCCGCAGCGAAACCGATCCCTATGGCATGGTGACGGAAACGGATATCGTTTATAAAGTCGCGGCCCATGGCCATGATCCCAAAGCCATGCACGTTTACGAAATCATGACAAAGCCCTGTGTAGTGGTCAATCCAGAGTTAGGGGTGGAGTACGTGGCGCGGCTCTTTGCTCAAACCAGAATTCGGCGGGCACCTGTGATTAAAAATGGACTGCTCGGGATTATTTCCGTCAGTGACATTTTGCGAAAAAGTGACTTTGTCGAGAAGCCGAAGACTAATTTTGAACGTTACTGCGAAGAGAACCCCAGTGCACCAGAAGCCCGGATCTATGAAGATTAATGTAGCGACTAGGCTTTGCGTGTAGGCTAGGATTTTGGTGAATTTGGCACTCCGGACTGTTCCATCACAACGAATGATTGATTTGAGCAAGGCATTCTACGGATTTTTTGTAGGGGATTAGAAGATTGAAAGGAGTCCCTAGGGCATTTTGGTAAAAGAGGATTGGGCCTGCATGACTAGCCCAGCCTCGGAACCTATTCTCCCTAGAGACTGCTTCTGATTTCCCCTTACCTATCGCCATGAACCGATCGTCCTTGTTCTGTCGTTTCGCTTTTGCACTGACCAGTACGCTGATTATGAGCAGTGCATTTCCTCATCGACCCACCGGGGCAACGCCGCCGCCCCTCGCTGCAACCCCTAACGCCCCCGCAATCCCAACCACAATCCCAACCGCAATCCCAACCACAACAACAGCCCAACGGCAGCCCCTATCGATTTACCAGCCCTTGCACACCATTCCCTGGGAGGGCTTTTATTTCACCAAAATTGGGGTGGCTTATTTCGCCACAGAACCGCTGAGAACCAACTTTATCCAGCGTCCTGAGTTAGACGAACTCAGTGCACCCACACTGGCAGCCCAACCCCTACCCGTTCATAGGATGCTTGATCCGAAAAAAACAGGGTGGGAATTGGTCAATTACGCGATCGCGGCGGGGTTGGATAATCAGTTCGATCGGGCGATGAATGCCTATAAACGCAGCTTGCAGATTGCCAAGGAAATCGGCGATCACGAGTTGGAAGGGCTGGCCCTAGGGGGAATGGGGCTACTGCGGGCACAGAAGGGGTTTTACGACGTTGACACGATCGAGATCCTAACGGCATATTGGCGTTGGACAAGGGAACAACAGAATCCAAAAGCAGAGGCGATCGCGCTCAGTAATTTAGGCAATGCCTATTTCGCGTCCGATTTATATCTCAAGGCGATCGAGTTCCACCAAAAACGCTTAGCCCTTGGGCGAAAATTGGGCGATCGGGCGGGCATGGGCCGTGCCCTGGGAAATTTGGGTATGGTGCAACAGGCGTTGGGTAACTTTGACAAAGCGTTGGCACTGCACCAACAACAATGGGACATTGTCCAGCAAGGGCAAGATATTGTCGGACAAAAAATGGCTTTGGCCAATTTGGGGATTGCCGCCCATGGGTTAGAAGATTATGCCAAAGCGATCGACTATCAAACCCAACGGCTCAAATTAGCGCAACAAACCCAGGATCCCCGCACCGAAGCGGAAGCCCTAGCCAACATTGCCGGAGCCCAGTATTTCCTAGGCAATTACGATCGGGCCATTGCATTGTATGAGCAAGCTTGGACGATCGCTTGGAATAAACTTCAGGATGCGGATATTCTCTATGGAATTCGGGGCAATGAGGGGTTGGCCTACTTCCAAAAGGGCGACTATGCCAAAGCCATGGAATTGTATCAGCAATATTTTCGCTACATTTCCTCCCGGAACAATCGGCGCGGGGAAGGCTTGGTCAAAAATAATGTGGGCGTTCTGCGAATGCAGGATGGCAATTTGACCAATGCTGAAAAAACGTTACGGGATGGCATTCAACGATGGGATAATCTTCGCGATCGTCTAGGCAATCAGGATGCTTTTAAAATTTCTCTATTTGATACGCAAACAGTCCCCTATGTCAATTTACAGTCGTTGTTAATCCAGAAAAATCAGATCGGATCAGCGTTGGAAGTTTCGGAACAGGGCCGATCGCGAGCTTTTGCCGAACTCTTACAACGGCGATCGCAGCCGCTCAAACAAAAGGTTACCGACAAGCCCCCCAACCTCGAACGCATCAAACAAATTGCCAAGCAAAATAACGCAACGTTAGTCCAGTATTCCATGCTGGCGGAAATCCATAAATCCAAGGCCCAGGGCAATGATCCAGCACTCAAGCATCAAGAATCCGAACTGTTGATTTGGGTAATTAAACCAACGGGAGAGGTGTTTCTGCGCAAATCCCAGTTTTTAGCCAGCCCAAATTGGCAGCAACAGGCCCATTCCCTGTCGGATTTGGTGGCAGATAGTCGATCGGCGATCGGGGTGCGGGGACGGGGCATTCGGATAGTGGCGAAACAAATCACACCGGAGAACGATCCGCCGCTCCAGCAGTTACATCGTTTGTTAATTCAACCGATCGCGGATCTATTGCCCCAGAAGCCCGATGATTTAGTGGTGCTTCTCCCACAACAGTCATTATTTCTGGTACCGTTTGCAGCGCTGCAAGACAAAGACGGCACCTATTTGATTGAGAAACATACGATCGTGACAGCACCCTCGATTCAAGTTTTCGATCTCGCTCAACAACAGCGACAACGCTTACCACAACGTCATTTATTCGCCCAACCGTTGATCGTCGGCAATCCTAAAATGCCGACCCTCCCCAGCGTAGCGGACGAAACGCCAGAGGTCTTGGAATCGCTACCCGGTGCGGAAACGGAAGCGAAGTCGATCGGGCAACTTTTACAAACCCAGCCACTGTTAGGCGAACAGGCGACGGAATACACTGTAGTGCAGCAAATGTCCAACGCCAGCTTAATTCACTTAGCGACCCATGGTTTACTCGATGATTTTCAAAGTTCCGGTTTTCCCGGCGCGATCGCCCTGGCACCCACCAATAGCACCGATGGGTTTTTGACTGCTGATGAACTGTTGAATCTAAAATTGCAAGCAGAATTGGTGGTGCTGAGTGCCTGTAATACGGGACGGGGACGGATCACGGGGGATGGGGTGATTGGATTATCCCGATCGTTGTTTGCGGCAGGAGTCCCTACCGTCTTAGCTTCGCTGTGGGCTGTGCCGGATGCCCCCACTTCAACGCTAATGACAGCCTTTTACGAAACGCTGAAAGCAGAACCGAATAAAGCGAGAGCGCTCCGAAAGGCAATGCTACAGGCCAAACAGCAATATCCCGATCCCAAGGATTGGGCCTCGTTTCTGTTAATGGGTTCACCCTAGGAGAAGTATCAGAAGATTGATAGAAATGGCCTAGATCAAAATTGGGGTTTGAACGACGATTTTTACACCATCCATCCAAACCCCAATCTCTATGCGAAAACTTACGCCATTAAGCAGCTTGTCGTCGAGGGAGTTCTGTTTCCAGAATTTCCATTAACAACTCTAGTCGCGAAGGCCGTGCCAACATGGGCACTAGGTTCGGCAGCGAGTAGTAGTCACCGGAAAATACCAGCGTATCAACGGCAATTTTCTTTTCGCGCAGAGCCCGTTCCACGTAGTCGCAGTAACCGCCGACTCGCACGATCAACACATCGGGCTTGACCGCCAACGCCTTACAGTAGGCTTCGTAGGCTTCGGCAAAGTAAGGATTCGTGTTGTCGCCTTCATCCGTGACAATGATGAACTGATCAACCATTTGCTTACGTTTTTGCATTGCTGCAACACTACAACCAATGCTAGTGCAGCCATCCGCGCGAATGTGTTGAAACGCTTTATCCCAATCCGTCAGCTCTTTGCCAGTCGCTTTGATTTCGTAGGGCACCGTATCGAAGGCGTAGACGTATAAGTCCGCTTCGGTAATGCCGGAAATCAACGCTGCTAGCCGTTTACCCACTTCGATCGCTTGGGTCATGGAACCCGACTTGTCCACCAACAAACCTGTCGATCGGGTAATGCAGCCACGCCGCTTAATCTGCTGGTTCGTCACCGCTTCCAATCGAGCGACCGTTTCGTTGTCCAAGTCCGTCAGGTCGATCGCGCTGGTCGATTTCATTGCCGACACTCGATCGTTGGAAGCAGCCGCTTCTAACTTGGTATCAATCAACGCCTTCACATCGGGATTATCCATCGCACCCCGCGCCTTGAGGGACTTGAGGTTGTTGATGACTTCCTGGGGCGACATCGCGTCAATCAGCGCTACCAAAACCGTAGGCGTCAACTGCTTAATTGCACCCACAGCCGTGGTGTAGGGCAGTTTGTACTCCACAATGATTTGCGCCTGTTCCAACGCCGTTTCTGCCTTAGCCAATCGCTTCAGCACAAACGCCAGGGAATCTGCCGGAGGTTGGTCAGCAAAGAGGATAGCATTGGCCCGTTCGCTGGGCTTGATGTGCAAGCTGGCGTACAGGTGCTTCATGGCTTTGCGTGCCCGCAGCGTCGCCCGATCGAACTGGGCAGGATTGGCTTCTCGGCTGCGCAGGTATTGCAACACAGCGGTACGGGTCGATCGGGGTAGTTTACCCAGCTTTTGCTTCATAAAGTCCACCACCCGCGCCACTTGGTAGGGAGGCAATTCCTGGAGCATGACAAAACCCGCGCTACGGTGTTCCGTCAAGCCGCTGGCCAGCAAGTAGGCAATAAACACTTCCTTGTGGTCACGCACATCGCCATGACGGTTGTACCAGACCGCCAAGTGACCGTAGAAGAGGGGATCAACTTCGCTGATCAGTTGGTGGGTTTCGGCCACCGCATCCAGTTGACGGTGGGGCGTGGTTAGCAAGGTATTGAGGATTTCCAGGCGCAAGTCCCGCTCGCGGGCATTCATGGGGGTAGAGACAGCCGTAACCATCTGTGTTTCCTCTGGCAACTGGGCAGGTGTTGTAGGATCTGTAGTTTCGTTCGGAGTTGGAGCTACTACGTTAACAGCAACTTCCGATACGTTAGGGGTTGGCGTAGACGTTGGCATTTCAACCGATTCTGGCTGGGTCTCGGGATGAGTTTCAACTCCGATCGGGGTATTTAAGACCTGCCACAGTTGCTTGAGGGTGAGAAAAATACTGAGCATGGTTAGCCTCCTATTATGATGGGCAAAGGAGGCGATGACCTGCAATTCACTATCCAGTAATTACCAGCAATGCTTTAGTAATTAAACCAGCAATAATGAGGTCATCGCGCAAGTTAAAACAGCCGTTTTCACAGGATTTACCTTAAAAGGGTAGTGTGTATGCTGTTTGGGTTGGGGCGCGACGATTAATGGTGCATCAGCTAGATTAATAAATGCATTAATGAGTGATGCATTAACCGTAAACGGCTTCGGGACGGATGATCACGTCACCACTCGGGCGACGATCGACCACGTAATCTCTCAGGCGTTCCTGAGCAACTTCTAAATATTGGCCGAGGCGTTCTTTGACAGCGGTGCTGCTGGTGCTGGAGGTAATGCCGAGCTTGGCTTCAGCGATGTCGAACGATCGACCTTCAAATCGAACATGAACCATGGTTTTGTCCTCCTCTCCTCTGTAATATTGGAAGTTGGGAACTTATGCAATTGGAGTCTGTGCAGTGAGAGTCTGTGCAGCTTGGGAATCATCTCTTCGTACAAGTTGAAAAAGCGGTTGATTCATACACAGGATTTGTTCGTGAAACGTCTCCTGTGGAGAAACCTGTGGAGCTTGTTGGAAAAACAAGTGTCTTAGGCCGCTAGACGAGTCTGTAGGCTTTTTCAGTTGGGGTACGAAGAGTTTCCTGTTCCAAAGAGTGCAACTAAACCTGAGGGTATCGTTGCCGTAGTTTTTTCAATTCCTGCTTACTACATTGGCGTTTGTGGATTGCATAATCCGTACCGGAATAACGCGATTGCACGATCGCTTTCTCTACCACATCCCAAACTGGTAAATTAGGCGGCAATTGCGCCACCGTGACCCAATACCAAATGCCATTAATTTTTTGATAGCGATGGTCACGATCGATGGGAATAGTATCAGCGGGAATCGTTGATGCTTGACTGCGAGAGGGTAAGGGTGGACATTTCTCCGCAAGGCAGAGTAACCCCGTTTCAGGATGCACATAGAATTGAGGTTCGTGGAACGCGCAAATTAACCGAGCACGGAACCAGCGTCTCCCTTCTTTCCCGTAGGGCTGACCCTCAATAAACTCTACTTTTTCCGCAACGTAATCTTCAACGTGATCGAGAACATGTCTACCAACCATCGTACTGGCATCTAGGCGATCGTGAAGTTCGCTTTTCACTTGATTCCATGGCTGCCCCACCTTCGATCGTAGCAATCGCTTCAGTGGCCCCAAGTGATCGCTGAGGTATTTCGTTTTCTGGGTGGGTTTGATTAGATAGGGCGTTAAGAGTCCATCATTTGTCGCTTCTTGGGTGAGTCGATCGAGGAACTTCTTGGTACCCGTAATCTTCCGGCTGGGAATCCGCATTCCTCGTCGAGGTCGCTCAATGACAATTTCACTTAAGCGATGTTCACTCATGCTTAAACCTTTACAATTTCAAGGGTTGAGATTCAGGGAGGTTGAGCGTTTTCTCCCTGCGGGTAGTGGATTTGGAATACTGTGACAGCAACGGACATTCGCAAAGTGCAGGACATGGGAATCTCCTTCGATTTTTGAATCGGTTATTTGAATCGATCGTCTTTGAATCGACTGTTATTAAATCGATTTGGTTCAATGATTTGAGAGCCTAAATAGGCTGACATCACCAATGTAGTACACGTAATACAAAGCGTCAAGACTTTTCTAGGATAAATTTCTCAAAAAAACACGCCTCTCTCATCATGCCTCTATTTCAGGCATAATTTCCCGGGTGTAGTATGCTGTCTGGATGAATAGCCGCGATGCTACACTCACCCCAGACGGCCAATTCACCAGTGTATGGCGGCAATGAACGGAGTGTTTGCGGCTTTAAAAGCTCTGTGCTGAGGCTTCTTGAGAATTTTTAGGTGGACTCTTTTTGTAATTCTTCAACGGCTTCCATTACATGCGTTGCATACATCAGCGATGGCCCCCCTCCCATAAAGACTGCAACTCCTAACATCTCCAGAATTTCTTCTTTGGTCGCTCCCGCTTGCAGCGTCGAATGGGTATGGAAGGCAATACAGTCATCGCAGTGAATTGCTACAGAGATGGCTAAGGCAATCAGTTCTTTCGTTTTTGAGTCTAGGGCACCAGCAGCGGAGGATGCTTTACTCAGCGCATAAAAACTCTTCATAACATCCGGGATTGCGGTGGAGAGTTTGCCGGTATAGCTCCGGATGTGCTTCATTTGTTCGGTACAAGAATGCCCAGTGCTCGGTTCGTTTGTAGTCATAGTGAATTCCCCAACGATCGAGTCTTTACCCATTTCATCGTAAGGAGAAACCGAAGACAAAATCCAATGTCCTCAAAGAACTTAACGATCCCATCCTCACAACTTCCTCATCATTACCCAGTAATCTACTGCTATGACTGTCCCTCATCCTACAAGTGAGGTGAAACAATGGGCTGGAGTCCGATCGAGAAGTCCTTCAAAAATTGGTTGGTAGAACCGAATCTACAAGACTATGAGGAAAATCGACACACATTTTCCTGGAGCGCGATCGACGCTGAACTCAAAGGAACCATTGAGGGACTGAATATTGCTGATATTGCCGTCGATCGTCATGCCAAGGGCCAGCGAGCCAATCACATTGCCCTGCGCTTTCTGAGAAAGAACTGGGACGTTCAAGATTTTACTTATCGCGATCTCAACAGACAAACGAATCAATTCGCGAATGTTCTCAAAACGCTAGGAATGGCCAAAGGCGATCGCGTTTTTGTCCTCTCAGGACGCATTCCCGCGCTCTACATTGCAGCCCTGGGCACGTTGAAAAATGGCAGTGTTTTTTGTCCGCTCTTTTCTGCCTTTGGGCCAGAGCCGATTTATCAACGCATGAACCGGGGAGATGCCACCGTCTTAGTGACGACCGCAGCACTCTATCAACAGAAGGTAGCTGCATTGCGCGATCAGTTGCCGAAGTTACAGCACATTCTTTTAGTCGATATCGAAGACCATTTAGAAGCGGGAATTTGGTCGCTTCCCAAGTTGATGCAAGCGGCAGCAGATGATTGTGCGATCGCACCCACTCAGCCAGAAGAGATGGCACTGTTGCACTTCACCAGTGGTACCACCGGAATGCCAAAGGGAGCGATTCACGTTCACAAAGCGGTATATGCCCATTACATGACGGCAAAATATGTGCTCGATTTACACCCTGACGACATCTTTTGGTGTACGGCTGATCCGGGATGGGTCACGGGAACATCTTACGGCATCATTGCACCGCTGACCCACGGCGTGACTAGCATTATTGACGAAGCAGAGTTTGATGCCGATCGTTGGTATCGCATTCTCGAAACGCAAAAAGTAACGGTTTGGTACACCGCTCCAACGGCAATTCGGCGATTGATGCGATTGGACATAGACCCGAAAACGCAATACGATTTGAGCCATCTGCGACTCGTGCATAGTGTGGGAGAACCGCTCAACCCCGAAGCCGTGGTTTGGGGACAGGAAAAGTTAGACTTACCAATTCACGATAACTGGTGGCAAACAGAAACGGGTGGCATCATGATCGCCAACTATGCCACTATGCCCATCCGTCCGGGTTCAATGGGTCGTCCCATTCCTGGGGTAGAAGCCGCGATCGTTCGGCGGCACGAAGACGGCACGATCGAGCAAATTACCCAACCGGGCGTGGATGGAGACTTAGCTCTAAAACCGGATTTCCCCTCGATCTTTCGCGGCTATCTCCATGATGAGAAACGCTACCGCAAATGCTTTGTTGGGGGTTGGTACATTACGGGTGATTTAGCCATGCGAGATCAGGATGGCTACTTCTGGTTTGTGGGACGCGAAGACGACATCATTAAAACCTCCGGACACATGGTGGGGCCTTTTGAGGTTGAAAGCGCTTTGATGGAGCATCCCGCCGTGGCGGAAGCGGGTGTGATTGGCAAACCGAATCCGATGATTGGCGAGTTAGTCAAAGCCTTTGTTGCCCTCAAACCCGGACATGAACCCAGTGAAGCGCTCAGACTAGAACTCCTAGGATTCGCTCGGCAAAGATTAGGCGCAGCCGTTGCGCCAAAGGAGTTGGAATTTCAAGAATCGTTGCCCAAAACTCGCAGCGGCAAAATTATGCGCCGATTACTCAAAGCACGGGAATTAGGTTTACCCGAAGGCGATCTATCGACATTGGAGACGGGCTGATGAAGAAGAAACATGGGACGACACAAGCACCTGCTGCGGTTAATTCTCATCAACACTTGCGCGACCTTCTCTATCAAATGCTACGGATTCGCCGCTTTGAGGACAAGTGTGCAGAACTCTACAGCGACATGAAAATTCGCGGTTTTTTGCATCTCTACAACGGCGAAGAAGCAGTTGCAGTGGGCGTGATGCAAGCCTTGAACCCGGAGGATGCGATCGTGGCAACCTATCGGGAACATGGTCAAGCACTGGCACGCGGAATTCCAATGAACACCATCATGGCGGAGATGTTTGGCAAGCAGGAAGGCTGTTGTCGCGGTCGCGGTGGGTCAATGCATTTATTTGATAAAGAGCATCGCTTCTACGGTGGGAATGCGATCGTTGGGGGTGGTTTGCCGTTAGCTGTCGGACTGGCTTTAGCGGATAAAAAGCTCGATCGAAAACGGCTTACCTGCTGTTTTTTGGGCGATGGTGCAATGGCGGAAGGAGAGTTTCATGAATCGATGAATTTAGCCGCATTGTGGCAGGTTCCTGTCCTGTTCGTTTGCGAAAACAATCAATATGCGATGGGCACTGCACTGAAGTACTCCCACGCTGTCACGAATCTAGTGCAGAAAGCAGCCAGTTATGGCATTGATCACGCGGCAGTGGATGGAATGGATGTTTTAGCCGTTGAGGAAGTTGCTCAAAAAGCAGCAACTGCTATCCGAGAAACTGGAAAACCGTTCTTCTTAGAATGTACCACCTATCGGTTCCGGGCCCATTCGATGTTCGATGCAGAACTCTATCGAGAAAAGGCAGAAGTGGAACAGTGGAAGCAACGCTGTCCAATTGCAACACTAACGCAACAGCTTAAGGAACAGGAAAAAATTAGCGATGCGGATTTAGAAGCAATGGAACAATTAATTCATCAAGAAATCAATCATGCGATCGCGTTTGCAGAAGCCGGAACTTGGGAACCTGTGGAAGAATTAACTCGCTTTGTCTACTCGGAGCCAAGTATCTAGGGGGGCACCATGAACTATGGGATTGATACCAGTACAGATAATTCACCGCTGATGATTCGGACAACCTATCGAGAAGCGGTGCGAGACGCAATTCGAGAGTCAATTCTGAAGGACGATCGCGTGTTCTTGATGGGGGAAGATGTCGGACGCTATGGTGGAGCATTTGGCGTGACAAAAGGGCTGTTACAAGAATTGGGGCCTGACAAGATTATGGATACGCCGCTGTGTGAGTCTGGGTTTACTGGAGCCGGAATTGGCGCAGCACTGGGCGGAATGCGTCCGATCGTCGAAGTGATGACGGTTAACTTTAGCTTACTTGCTGCGGATCAAATTCTCAATACGGCAGCAACCTATCTGCATATGTCCGGTGGTTTGTTTAATATTCCGCTTGTCATTCGCATGGGAACCGGAGGCGGCAAGCAATTAGCAGCACAGCACTCCCATAGTTTAGAAGGGTGGTATGCGCACATTCCTGGAATTAAAGTCCTGACGCCTGCGGTTCTCGAAGATGCCCGTGGAATGCTTTGGAGCGCCCTGGAAGATCCCGATCCAGTGCTGATTTTTGAGAACACTTTGCTCTATAACATGGAAGGCGAACTGCCTGCCACTGCGGGCGCAGTGGATATCGATCGCGCCTGTATTCGTCGAGTCGGTCGGGATGTGACACTCATCAGCTACAGTGCCAGTTTATTTAAAGCCCTCGAAGCCACAGAAACTCTCGCCCAAGAAGGGATCGAAGCAGAAGTGATTGATTTGCGGGTGCTTCGTCCCCTCGATGAGACTACGTTTCTCAACTCTGTTGCTAAAACCCATCGAGCCGTCATTATTGATGAAGGCTGGCGCAGTGGCAGCATCTCCGCCGAAATTAGCGCTCGCATTATGGAAAAAGCATTTTATGACCTAGATGCCCCTGTAGAACGGATCTGTGCGGCTGAAGTACCTATTCCCTATGCCAATCATTTAGAACAAGCTGCACTGCCCCAACCAACCACGATCGTCAATACAGTACGGAGGATGGTGACGAGACATGGCTGAATTTCGGATGCCCAGTTTAGGGGCAGATATGAGAACTGGCACCTTAGTCGCATGGAAAGTCAAACCCGGCGATCATCTCAAACATGGTGACATCATTGCAGATGTGGAAACCGACAAAGGTATCATGGAAATTGAAGTCTTTGAAAACTGCATCGTTGAAGAGCTTCTACTCGCACCGGATACTAAAGTGCCCGTAGGAACGCCAATGGCGAAACTGAAATTAGAAGACGGTGCAGAAAAAGAAACGATCGCGGTCACCGATCGCGAACAACCTAGCCCACCTCCTGCAATCGAAGTTCCGACAATTCCGGTACCGGAACTCCCCCAAGAAGAACGCCTGCGTGTTTCGCCCCTGGCTCGTAAGCTAGCAACTGAATTGGGTGTGGACTTAACCCAAGTGAAAGGTACTGGAGCCGATGGTGCGATTCACCAAATGGATGTGGAAGAAGCTGCAAAAAAACTGCAACCAAAACCAAAGCCAGCAGAAAAAGTAGTCGCTCTACCACCTGAAGCAAAATCGCCGGAAGCAAAACCGACGACCACTGATTTTCAGGCCGGAATGCGACGCGCGATCGCGGCTGCCATGTCCCGCTCCAATCGTGAGATTCCACATTACTATCTAGAAACTCGGATCGACATGAGCCATGCACTGCAATGGTTAGAGACAGAGAATCAGAAGCGATCGATCAAAGAACGTATCTTACCTGTCGTTCTGCTGATCAAAGCAGTCGCAAAGGCATTAACCGACGTTCCAGAATTGAATGGATATTGGATAGATGATCAGCTTCAAGTCCAAGAAGCCATTCACATCGGTTTTGCGATTTCCTTACGGCAAGGGGGTTTAGTCACACCTGCAATCCACCATGCGGATCTCAAAAGCCTTGATGAATTGATGGCAGCCCTGCGCGACTTGATCGAACGAACCAGAGGCGGACATCTGCGCAGTTCAGAACTCTCTGATGCGACAATAACGCTGACGAGCCTGGGAGATATTGGCGTTGAAAAGGTCTACGGTGTGATCTATCCACCCCAAGTTGCGTTAGTCGGTTTCGGCAAAATTGCTGAGCAGCCTTGGGCAGAACGAGGCATGCTCGATGTTCGTCCGGTTCTAACTGCAACGTTGGCAGGGGATCATCGTGCAACCGATGGCATGATTGGTGCAAGATTTTTACAAGCAATCAACACACATCTGCAAGCGGTTGAGAAACTGTAAGAACACAGATTGATAATTGTTTAATAAATGAGTGGTGAAAAAATGGCCATTACTGAAATTCAAATTAAGGAAACCATCTTCAAGCTCTTGAAGAATATTGCTCCGGATTCTTCCCCGGAAGCTTTAGGCCAGGAGGATGATGTTCGAGAAACGCTAGGAATTGATTCCTACGATTTTCTCAATTTTATGATTGGGGTAAATGAGGAATTTGGTGTTGAGATTCCAGAGACCGCTTATGGGAAGTTGATCACGTTAAATGATATGACTCAATACATCTTAGCCCACGCTCAATCATAGTGTATTTAATTTCGTGTGTTTAATTATCGCTCTTTGTATCACAGCTCATTTTCAGGCGCAATTCCAGGGATGGAGTGTGCTGTCTGGTTGAATGGCCTCGATCGACATACCTGCCTACTGAGAAGAATGCGCTAAAATAAACACAATTCCTGTGGATTGTCTTGTGTGGAGTCACAGCTATGACGATCGCCAACTCACCACCCCAACTGTCTCTGCCGGATCACAAGCAGCTACCTGAATCCGATGGAACCTTTGTGAAGAACTTTCAAGAACATCCTCAGAGTTTGTTACTCACCAGTTCCATTCAGCCCGTATTGCAGGCATTGCACCCAGATGGGCAATATGCGATCGGTCAGGATTGCGGGATTTATTGGCGCTTGGTTGACCCACCGGAGCGAGGCGCAGAAGCCCCGGATTGGTTTTATGTGCCCAATGTCGCGCCCTTGCTGGATGGGGAACGGCGACGCTCCTATGTCATGTGGAAGGAAATTATTGCGCCGCTAATCGCGATCCAGTTTGTGTCTGGAGACGGAACCGAAGAACGCGATAGGACTTCCCCCTTTGACAATAACGAAGCGCAAGCGGGTAAGTTTTGGGTCTATGAGCAGGCCATTCGGATTCCGTTCTATGCCATTTATGAGGTCGATCGGGCGTCGGTTGAGGTCTATGAACTGATTGGTAATCGCTATCAACAATTGTCGCCCAACGATCGGGGGCATTATCCGATTCCCAATTTAGGCGTTGAATTAGGCATTTGGCAGGGTGTGTTTTTCAATCAGAATTTGCCTTGGCTGCGGTGGTGGGATAGTGCTGGAAATTTACTTTTGACCGGAGATGAACGAGCAGACCAGGAGCACCAACGGGCAGAGCGCTTAGCAGCTAAACTGCGCGAGCTAGGCGTTGACCCATCAGACGTTTAGCCTGCTGATTTCGTATAAAACAACAGATTTCTTGAAACTTGAAATTCGTCTTAAATCATTTTTGTGGATTACCAAGCATTGTTCTTGCCTAGCAATCCACGGCTTCTATTTAGGAACCTAAACGCACCCGTAACAGTAAATCATTTAATTCCGCTTCTGCGGTGGGTTCATTGGCCAAGTGACTCCGATCGCGGGCACTTTCCAGTTCAGCCAATAATCGCGTAAATTCCTGGTGGTGAAATTCCAAATCGGTAGCGGACAGTTCACCTTTCTCGGTGCCCGTCACTTTCTGAGCAATTAAGTCATCCAAGTAAGCCAACTGAAACTGCTGATTCAGAGTCACCAAATTGGCTTCCACGACTCCCGTTTGCATCAGATGAATTCCCGTGAGCAAGACGCGATAGACATACAGCAAAGGTTTCACCTTCAGCGGATTGCCTTGGCTAAACAGTCGCCATTGGGTTTGGGCAAATCCGAGGTAGTGGTGACTGTGGTGCCGAGTGATGCAATCCGGCGCGATCTCACATAATTCTTCATGCACTGAGGAACTATGGATCACCAACGGCGACAGCAACTGCTCCAACACATAGCCATTGCGCCGCAGCAGCAATCCCATAAATTTTTTCAACTCATGGGTCACAAGATCCAATTCCAAATCGGGCAACTGTTGCGAGACTTCGATCGTTTCTTGGCCTGTATGCAAGCCAACCAGTTCCCGCAAGGGCAACAGATGCACCCCGCGTAGATCGTAGTCAGAATCCGGGGAAGGAAAGCCATAGAGATGGGCACCGCTCACGGTGGCGAACACCAAGGGATAGGGTTGGGAAGCCACGATTTGGGTGAGTTTTTCTTGAACCTCGATCGAGATCATCGTAACCTCCTAGATCAACACCTAATTGCTATGAACTTAAACCCGCGATCGTCGTGCTTGGATGAGAAATGCATTGGCCCGATCGTAGTCTGGCCGTTCGGGTAGCTGGGTTTGGCGAAAGGCCCGATCAAATTCCCCATGCAATTGTAACCGCCATGCATTGACAGCATCCCAGGACATTTGCTGGTATTTAATCGCCAACAATGCCTCCCGGTGATCGGCCACTTGCACCGGAACAAAACCTTCTCGCAGAATCGTAATGCCTGAAAGCAGCAGTCGGATTAAATGCATGGCATGTTTAGGCCGCACCATTCCTTGATTACGTAAGTCCTGTTCCATCTTTTTAAATTGGGACAGAACGTAGCTATTGTAGGTTTGGTAAATCAGTTGCGAAAGAAAGATCGATCGCATTTCCAACAACTCTGCGGCGATCGGGTTACAGGTTTCAACCAGGGGAGAGTATAAACACTCCAATACATTGGGATTAGCTTTGAGGGCGAGAACTAGAAACTTTTGCAATTCCCAATAGCATTCCTCATTCGCTTTGTTTTCCAATTGTTCTGGCACACCATACATGGCCCAGTGCAAATCGGCAGGGGGGAGATAAATTCCCCGGCGATCGACATCAGAAGCCTCATCATCCAAACCGTAGGCGCGGGAACCGATGATACAGCGATAAATCACAAATTGCATCAGGTCGGAGTCAGCAACGCGATCAGTCATGCCTACGGATTGAAATTGTTTGCGAATGCTAAATTCATGGCGTTTCAGATTGATTTCTGCACCGGTGGGTAATTTGATGCGATAGGTATGGTTGCCATCGGTCGGGACTTGGGTGATGACGCCGACTGTCCCCCGGAGGCAATGGTTGGCAATGGCAACTTGGCTAACCACTTGAGTTCCCGCTGGAACAATGAGGGTTACACCTGTCAGGTTTTGGGTCATAGGCGAGTACCTCCGCTGACTGTTTCGTAATTGAGTTAGTAATTGGGTGCGTCATTGGGCTAGTAATCAGGTTGGTCAGGGGGTAGATGGATGCTCTCTAGGACAATATACAGCTGCGATCGACGATTTTCCGTTGAATTTTCCAGCATTTCCAGGCGACCAATCACTTCAACTTGTTTTTGATCGTATTGCTGCGCTTCTTTTTCCGATCGCAGTGATTGTTTTAGCATTGGAGAATTGATTGCAATGTCTGTGCCATCTTGCAGCATGATTTTTGCAGTGATGTAATCACCTTTAAATCCCACAATCCCGGTATTCATGGGATTCGGTTTGCGGCGAGTTGCGATATATTGCCCGATCAGTTTGACCCGTTGCTGTTGATATTGTTCAACTTCAGCACGGGTGTGGATGGTGGGGAGTTGGTCTGGCGTCTGGAGCACGTTGCTAGGGATGCTGGGAGGAGATGGAGGTTGGGGCCGATCGGTCATTTCTGCCGCCGGGGTGGGGAGTGGGGACAGGGTGAGCGCGATCGTGACAAGACTGAGGATCGGGTGGGGCTTGAACATATCAACGAGGGACGGCTGGGCAAGGTTGGACTGATTTCCTTTAGGCTCCACGATCGGGAAGTTATGCACGATCTTTCAGTCCGAGTCTCCGCTTGGGGAACGCATGGTTGCAACCAAGGTTTTGCCTACGTTGCGAGAATTCGGAATTGGTTTTGTTCCCTACTGTCCTCTGGGTCGAGGATTGCTAACAGGACGAGTCAAACGGGCTGAAGCATTTGAAAATGACGACTAACGCTGAGTGAAATCAAGGCTCCCCTTCTTGAAACGTGAAAAAACTAAGATGCCACTCAATTACCAAGGATTCGCAGGTGGCTGGTCATTGATCCATACCCAATAGCGCCTATTATCAATACATTGTGAAGGCGGAATCTCTGCCCAAAAATCCCAACCAGCCCAACCTGCTTCCTGATCGCCATCATGAAACTCTGCCATCCTAAAACCATCTTCTTTCCAAGTTTTTAAGCCTGCCAAGCGACACCGTTCATTGGCGATTTCGAGGGAAGTGAGTTCTGAGCCTTTGACTTTGGGAATAATCACTACTCTTGCACCAGACCAAGAACCCCGTAATGCGCCACCAGGAGTTTTTGTTGTTGGGGGTAGCTCTGAAGGTAAAGGTAGATTGAGTTTCTTAAGGCAGAGAAGTGCGCGAGATTCTTGAATATTAGTATCACCTTGATATGGATCGGTTAATTGATCAGAACCAAATAAAACATAACGCTTTTGACCAGTATCAAAACTTTGTAAAACCCGCCAAGTCATTGCTTTCTGTTCAACAGCTTTCTCAGAAAAACTGACTTGTGCTGGTGACAACGGAGTCACAGTTTTTTCCTGAGAAGCCATTACCGCACCTTTTTGAGCAGGATTAGCTGAATTTCCTTGAGAAGAAGGATAGCTACAAGTAATTACTTGTGTGAACAATAAACAGAATGAAATCAATTGATAAAAACGCATGTAAAAAAACTTTCCTTTCGCTCTTACCTTAAATCAAAAACGTAGAACGTTCGAGCTCAGCTGTCGGGCTTACAGCGCATGCCGTAGCGGGTCAGCTTGAGCGAGGGGTTAGGCGTCACTGAGCGCTTATCGACTGTTGGCGTTGGAGGTCGCGGACTCTGCGCTGCACATGGAGCAGTATTGCCAGATGAATTAGGACAGCCGATGTCACTCCCGCAGCATGGTGCAAGAGCGTGGCAGATTGGGTGTGATGGACGAGCCAAAGGGTGTAGCATCCCAAAGGCAAGAAGAGAAGGAGTGCGGTGCCGAGGCCAGGGTTATACCGGCGAAAAAGTATGGCATGTGCGATGTGAACGAATGCGTTGACCAGAACGAGGTAGACGGCAACCAAGCACCAACCAGGATGTGCTGCACTCGCAGCGTAAAGAGCAGCCGTGATCACCAACCACACACCAGGCACATTTGTGACGAAGACTGCGGTTTTGGATAGCGCGTCGTGTCCCTGGCAGATCGTCTGGTTGAAGAACGTTCTAAACCGATCCTGATCATGTTCCTCGAGTTGATGGATCATGTAGATGGGCAGATGCAGGAACGTTGCTAGCATCAGCATTGACCAGTTCCTTGCTAGAAGCGGAGAAAGCAGCAAAAGAAGTATGGCTGCTAATGCCCCGCCATAGACCCAGAATGAAACAAGGCGGTTGAGCATGAATGTGCCTTGGTTGGGACACCTAACGCAAAGTTTACCTGCTACGAGTTGACTTTGCTGAAACCAGTTTAGCATTGCCAGTCAGGTGCGACGATCGGTCACACTAGGCCAATGATAAAGTCTTTCTAGATTTTTGCCGAAAAACGACTGCCCACGAAACAATCTGAAAAGCCGATCGAACTTTGCATCACACAAATGAGGGAGAAAATGCACGATCGCTCTCAATGACCACTATCGCTGCTTCCGTGGACGGGTTTCTGGGGCAATGAGCCAGTTACTTTTGCTGAAATCTCGATCGATCGAAGGCTGGGAAAATGAACAGATTAATGTCGCGAAAGCCTCGATCGATGAGTCCGCGTCGAATTTATAAAAGCAATGGTGACGAGATCAATAAGGTGTTTATGATAATCACAATTCTGAACCGTGAACTGAAATACTGGAAATACGAAGACTGGGATGGCTCTTTTCTCTCTGTGCAGTCAGTATAACGTTTGGTCCCAAACGCTTTCCCATTCAACGTACATGAAAAAAACGTAATGGGGCATCAAGTGCATGCTATTTATAGATGACGCTCTAGTCGTACGTGCTTAGAGACTTTGGATTCTAGCAGCCTAATTAAAGCTGGGTCCATTCTTTGGTAATGATCTGGGATGTCTAAGCAGACCAATTTTTTGCCCTTCAGCAATGACTTGAACTTCTTCGACACCTGATTACGGTGATACGGTTCCATAACGAAAATAATATCGGCCCACTCAATCAGATCTCCACTGAGCGGCGTCGCCGAATCGCGATTGGTTCCACAGCCAATTGCCTCGATTCCCTTGTACTGACTAAAGACCTCTTCCCCCGTTGGACTTCTCAATTGATTGGCACTACAAACAAAAAGCAGATTCATGTTTTATACACAACCTTTCTAGTCATCATAAAGCTTGTAACAGCGGTGTCCGCAGTCCACTCGACCCCAGCAAACCTGCGGGACACCTACGCCTCAGCCTTTACCAACGCCGCTGTAACACACTCACCCATTCCCCTTCCACACCGGGTACAGGCATGGGTTTTCCCCAATACACCCTGTCTACAAATCCGATCGAATGCAATCGGTTAATGATTGACTCTACCGTTTCCTTAGTACCGAAAAGCTGTAACCGATAGTATGGATGCAACTGTTCGATCGAGTGATCGCCGCGATCGCTAGAACCTGTAAAACACATATTGAGCTTCTCCTTGTAGTGAATCCCATCCCCACTACAATCTTGCTGTCTTCTCCTGCGGGAGAAGGGCCGGGGATGAGGGCGGAAGAAAGCCCAAAAATTTAGAGCCACCCCGTTTGACATCACAAACAAGAGTGGCTCGGTCAGATGTTAAAATCCTCATCAAGCCTCCTTGCTGCTGTTTTCAGCGAGGGGGAATAGCTACCCATAGTTGTTGGCGCAATTGTGGGTAGTGCCCTAAATTTTTAGGATCCCGACGACCCCATGCTTCATGCCATATCGTCAATCGTTAGGCCAATTGAAAGAAGGATGTTCATGGAACCGTCATGGAAGACAACCTTACGAAGAAACCTATCTCCAAGTCAACCGTAATCGGGCAAAAAAATATTAACCTTCTGTTGTCCGTAGAATTTTAGTACAAACTCTCTAATTGTCCTCTGCCCCCAGGCAAACAGTCGAATCCAAACTCCCTGCAATCACACCTCATCGGTAAACATTTCCACCGCCAACTCAAACCCCGGCAAAACCGATTCCCCCGACAACACCGTCGGCAACGATCGCACCTCCACCGCAGCCCCCAACCGATAAATTTCCACCTGCTGCTCCTGGGGATTAATTAACCAACCCAACCTCACCCCACTCGCCAAATATTCCGCCATCTTCTCCCGCAACAACCCCACATCATCCGTCCGCGATCGCAGTTCAATTACAAAATCCGGCGCGATCGGTGGAAATTTTTGCCGTTGTTCCGGCGTCAATGCCTGCCAGCGTGATAACTCCACCCAAGCCGCATCGGGAGACCGATCGCCCCCACCCGGCAACTTAAACAACGTCGAAGAACTAAACACCTTCCCCAACTTCGTTTGACGGTTCCACACCCCCAAATCGATAATGTAATCTGCCTCTCGGTTGCCGCTATCGCCGCCGACGGGTGACATAACAATTAATGCTCCTTGGGCCGTCCGTTCAAGATTCAACACTGGATTCGTCAAACACAACTGATAAAACTGCTCATCCGTCAGATGAACATCGGTGAGATCGAGCTGGAGAGGAAGGGTAATTGCCATCACTTGCCACCGTCGCGCCCTCTATGGACTCACATTATGGTCACATTCGCACTTAAATTCCATTATCGCTAGTTTTCTCACCCATGGGGACTTCAGAAACACCGTCCAGTCCCCTGAGCGCCCACCCCCTTCTTGCCCCGATCGTCCCTCACCCCACCCCAAAATTTTCCAGAATTCCCCAGAATTGATGTCACCCCTGCGGGACTGGCAAGTATCATAAAGAATCCTTGACGGTGATTTGGTGCAAAGAGGATTGGCAGCTATGGGATCTCTCATCTTCAAACGCCTACGCAGTGGCCTGAGCCTGTGGGCGCTCTCACTCCTATTACTCCCCCCGATCGGCCTTGCTGCCCCCACCGATGACCGACGGTCGGTCGCAGACCAGCGCCCCATCATCACCTATCCCCCCGACGCCCCACCCCCCGCCGACAAACCCAACCCCGTCCCCAAACAACAACCCACCACGATCGACTATCGGGTTCCCGCCCTACTCAGAGACTACAGCGGCTTCCTGTGGGTGGGCACCTGGGGAGGACTGACTCAGATTGACCCCAACACAGGCCGGATTCTGGCCCGCGTCTCAATCCCCAACCCCATCACCGGAGCCCTCGCCCAAGACAAAGTAGGACGGATTTGGGTGGGAACCGCAGAAGGGCTATTTCGCATCGACGCCCGCACCAAAGAAGTCACCGCCCAAAATATCACCCTACCGTCCAACCGTGTTCTCTCCCTGCAATTGGATAAACGGGGCTACCTGTGGGTCGGCACCGATCGGGGGCTTGCGCTCATCAGTCCTGACCAAGGGCTCCTCATGACCACCCTACAAGACTTACCCGGCGTCAGCGCCAACGCTATGACCTTGGACAAAGACGGGCATCTCTGGGTTGGGACGTTAGAAAGCTTGGTGCAGATCAATACCGCCAAGGGCAAAATCATCAAAACGGTCGCAGAAATTCCCGGTGGCGTCGTACAGACCGTTGCCGCAGACAACCATGGCTCAATTTGGGCTGGAACCCCCAGTGGCTTGCTAGAAGTCAAAGCGCAGCCAGGTCGAATACTACGATCGGTCACCCAACTGCGCGGGAAAGAAATTGTATCGCTGCGGTTTGACGAGCGGGGCACCATCTGGGTCGGCAGTGGCAGTGGGCTATTTCGGCTCAATCCCTACAACGGCAAAATTTTAGGTCAAATTGCCGGGTTGCCCAGCGATCGGGTTTTGATTGTCGTCACCAATACAGGCAATAAGCTTTGGGCTGGGACGACCGAGGGGCTTGCTTGGGTCAGTATGAAAGATTTTCGGGCTCGCGCCTATGATGCTTTATTTGCCAAGGGATCGACCCCATCTCCCACCCCCATCCGACTGCGCTAAATCGGAACTCGGCCTTGTGCTCCTTCACTTACACTCCCTCAGCGGAGGGATCAAACTGAGCCATACAGCTTGGATGACAGCGACCTGAGAGCGGGATCGCTCTGCTTTGCAGTGCCCTATGGGTAGAGCTAAACGGATAGGGACTGAACAGATAGGGCTGAACTCCAAATTCCAAGGGGATCAGAATTCGATCGGGATTCGATCGGGGTTTGATCAGAATTCGATCGGGCGTTCATCCGGCAATTTTTTTAATTATTTTTGATTAGAGATCATAAAAAAGTCAGTGATTTGTCTAAATGATCAGTCAATCACTGGGACAGGAGTGACTAGACTTAATCCGAAGAAAATCAAGAAAATCACATTAAAACCGAACAAAAGCTTAAAAAAGTGTACCCACAAAGATAGATCTGAATCTCCAACGTGAGTGATCTGAATTGTCAAAAAATATACTTACTACGAGAACCTTTTAATACTAAAGAAATATTTTTCCATCCCATCAGAAGTAGATTGATGCCAGCTAATAATCATTTAACAAATCGCTGAAAGCTTCTCTGAGCAAGCTTTTTCAAGCTGAATTGCAATTTAATCTCGCAACAATAATAGTAACCCGACAATATTGTTATCATTTCAAAATGGCTTAAATAACTTATAGTGTAGTCAAATTATAATGCACTCGAAGCATCGCTTTTTTCTTTCAAAACTTGAATAGAATACCCTATGATTCAATACACCTCCGCCAAGCCGCTCTATATTGTACTCATCAGTATTCATGGCCTCATTAGGAGTCATGATTTGGAATTAGGCCGCGATGCAGATACTGGAGGACAAACAAAATACGTCGTTGAATTAGCAAAAGCCCTGGCCAATCAACCGAATGTCGAGCGGGTTGATTTAGTGACTCGACGAATCATAGATGATGCAATTGATCCCGATTACGCCAAAGAGCTAGAACCCCTCACCGACAAAGCCCAGATTGTTCGGATTGAAGCAGGGCCAGATCTCTATCTCCCCAAAGAAGAACTATGGCCTCACCTGGATGGTTTTGCCGATCGACTCTTCACCTGGCTGCACGAGCAACCCCGCATGCCAGACGTGATTCATAGCCATTACGCCGATGCCGGATACGTGGGAGTGCGGCTCACCCATTTAACCGGCTTACCCCTGATTCATACAGGGCATTCCCTGGGGCGGGATAAATGCCGACGGCTCTTGGCCTTGGGGATGACCATGGAAGACATTGAACAACGCTACCATATGCCCCAACGCATTAGTGCCGAGGAAGATACCTTAGGGAATGCAGAATTAGTCATTACAAGTACCCATAATGAAATTGAAGATCAATATGAACTCTATGACTATTACACACCGGATAAAATGGCGATTATTCCACCAGGGACTGACTTAGAACAGTTTTATCCACCCAGCACTCAAACTTCAATTAATGTTAAATTCAAGAAAACTCTCAAGCAATTTCTAAGCCATCCGGAAAAGCCGATTATTCTTGCCCTCTCTCGCCCCGATGAACGTAAAAATATTGTTTCCCTATTAGAAGCCTATGGGCAATCGCCCCGGTTACAGGAATTAGCCAATTTAGTCATTGTTGCAGGTAATCGGGAGGATATTCGCGAATTAAACGAAGGGGCACAAAACGTTTTAACCGAATTATTGTTAGTGATTGACTGTCATAACCTATACGGGCGCGTGGCCTTGCCCAAACACCATGCCCCTGGCGAAGTGGCTGAAATTTACCGATTGGCGGCAGCTTCGGGGGGGATATTTGTTAACCCAGCGTTAACGGAACCCTTTGGGTTAACGCTCTTGGAAGCAGCGGCCAGCGGTTTACCCTTGGTTGCAACGGAAAATGGTGGCCCTGTTGATATTATTGGGAATTGTCAGAATGGGCTCTTGGTTGACCCGTTGAATGAGAAGGCGATCGCGGAAGCGTTATTAACCATCCTAGAAGACCCGGAACTCTGGCAAACGTTTTCCCAGAACGGCCTCAAAAATGTGGCTCAATTCTATTCCTGGGATGCCCATGCCCGCGCCTACCTCAGCAAAATCCAACCCCTGATTCTTCAGCACAAGCCCCTCTCCAAATCACCAGCCATTCCCAAAGGCAGTCAATACCGCAAACGGGCTATTTTCACCGCGATCGACAATACACTTGTGGGTAATGGGGAAGCACTGGCGGAATTTGTCAAAGTGGTTCGCCAACAACACCGTAAGTTTTTGTTTGGCATTGCCACTGGGCGGCGTTTGGATTCTGTTCTGAAAGTGCTGAAAACCCAGGGAATTCCGATTCCTGACATTTTAATTACCAGTTTAGGCACCGAGATTTACTATCCCCCTCAGCTCAAGGCGGATGTGGCCTGGAACCACCATATCGATCACTGGTGGACACCCAAAGTCCTCCGTCGCATTATTGACCCCTTACCGGGCGTGGCCCTGCAACCCAAAACGGAGCAGAGTCGCTTTAAGGTGTCCTACTATTACGACGCCAATATCGCCCCCCCGCTCGAAGAAATCTTGACGCTACTGCGGCAACAGGAACTCTCCGTCAATACCACGCTGTCCTTTGGGCAATACCTGGATTTTGTGCCTGCGAGGGCGTCCAAAGGGCTGGCAGTGCGCTACGTGGCAAGGCAATGGAATATTCCGTTGGAGCGGGTTTTGGTGAATGGGGGATCGGGCGGGGATGAAGACATGCTACGGGGCGATACCTTGGGCGTTGTCGTCGCCAATCGCCATTGGGAAGAGTTATCCCTCTTAAACGAGACCGATCGCGTTTATTTCGCAGAGGGTGAACATGCCTGGGGCATTTTAGAAGCGATCGAGCATTATGACTTTTTCAACCTATAGCTTTTAACCCATAGCTTTTAACCCATAGCTTTTAACCCATAGCTTTTAACCCATAGCTTTTAACCCATAGTATTTTCAGCAGTAGTATTTCTAATTCATCGCGTTTCTAATTCACAGCGTTTCTAATTCACAGCATTTCTAATTTATAGCGTTTACTGATAGCGTTGATGTTGGATGATTAGCAAGGATATACATGATGCAACGATTATTAATTTGCACTGATCTCGATCGCACGTTACTGCCCAATGGCAAGCAGGCTGAATCTCCCACCGCACGGGAACGCTTTGCCCGTCTGGTCAGCCGTCCCGACGTGTTCCTAGCCTATGTCAGTGGTAGACACCGCGATTCCGTCGCCACTGCGATCGAGCGGTATCAACTCCCGGTGCCTAATTGGGTGGTGGGCGATGTGGGCAGTACGTTGTACCATGTGCAGGCCGATCGTTGGGAACCGTCCCATCTCTGGGAACAGGAAATTGCAGGTGACTGGCGGGGCTTAATCGCCGCAGACATTCAGCCATTCCTAGACGCCTTGAGCCTGCCCGAGTTAACCCCACAAGAAGCGGAAAAACAAAATCGCTACAAATTGAGCTATTACGTCCCCGTAGATGCGGACATTGAGGCATTGCAACACCGGATCAGTGCGCACTTGGCAGAGCAGACCATTGCCGCTAGTTTGATCTACAGCATCGATGAGGCTTTAGAAATTGGCCTATTGGATATCCTGCCTGCCCGTGCCACTAAGTTACATGCAGTGGAATTTTTGATGCGGCACCAAGGATTTGATTACGCCAATACGGTGTTTGCTGGGGATAGTGGCAATGATTTACCCGTATTGGCCAGTGCAGTGCCGTCGGTGCTGGTGGCGAACGCAACGCAGGATGTGATCGACCAGGCGCGACGGCAAGCCCAACAACAGGCCACCCTCGATCGTTTCTATCTGGCCCAGGGGAATTTTTTGGGCATGAATGGTCACTATAGTGCAGGCATTTTGGAAGGAATCGCCCATTACCATCCCCAGACTAAACCTTGGATGGAGTCGGGTTGGATGGAGTCGGGTTGGATGGAGTCGGGAGAGCAAGCGGGATCAGCCCACACACCGCAAGATTGAGTGCAATTTTGGGTTCTGGCTCGAGCCCCTGCATAAACGCCGATCGTGGCCTGTGTAAGGTTTCATCCTTTGCCATACCGTCGGGTCTGGCTCATCGAAACTAACACAGGAGCTCTATCCAATGCGAATTACGGACAACTTTGTCAAAACCTACAATTATTCCCGCTATCAATACACCACCACGGTGCGCCACCAAGGCACGGTCATTGCCTTTGCCATGGACGACAAGCGGCGAATTTATTATAGTGTGCTGGATTTGAGCCAGGGGGCCGCCAGTCAGACCGGATTTGATGGGGAATGTTGGCTAGAACAGCCCCAGTTGTTGCCTTTCCCGAAGGAAATCACCCAAGTGGGTTTTGGGATTGCAGATGCCACAGTCATGCCCCAGGTTAAACAGGGCGATCGCACGCCTGTTGCAGCGAACATGCAACTGCGGGCAGGCGAACTGGATGAATTTTTATCTTCTACGGCTCGCTTATCCGCTGATGCCCCCTTTCAGGTAATTTCCGATGGCAAAGCCCTCTATGTTTTACGCCAAGCGATCGCATCGGAACATCCCGATATGATCTATACCAATGGAAAAACACCGATCGTAAATTCCACCCTATTACTCGATCGCTTTATCCTAGTTGGCAATCGCCTCAGCTTAAAGCAAGAAGTTCGCTACCAACGCAGTCGCCATAAAACCCGCCCTCAAAGTGATAAAGATAGCTTGAATGCAGTGGATCTCGAAGGCAATCCCTTCATGGAACCCACCCAGGAATTAGAATTTATTCAGAACCTCAGCCAAGGGCGCTTTACGGCATTAGTTTTACCCACCGAAATTGCAACGATTAAACAATGGCAGATCTTTGCTTATAACCGCAAAACCCAAATGATTGATGCCTACAATCTGGAGCAATCTCCCGATGGCCTCTTCAATCTCCAGGGAAGTTCTCTGCTAGAAATTCAAACAACTTCAGAATCTGCTCTGATGTTGAATGGTCAAGATAATTATATTGAAATCTCCCAACCCCAATTGCCCTGTGGAACCGCGAACTATACGATCGAAGCTTGGGTACAGGGGCAGGGCACGATTATTAGCTGGGGCAACCAAGGCCGCTATTCCCTGCAATTAACCGCAACGGAATTGCTGGATACCTGGTCGGATGCCGTTGCCAAGCCGAAGGTCCTAGCCGCAAAAATTGCCCAAAATTCTGCATGGCACCATGTCGCTGCAACCTTTGATGGTCGCGCCCGCAGACTTTATGTGGACGGTGTGGAAGTCAGTCAGGATCAGCCGGGGAATTCCTCTGTTCAAACCTTCCCTGTTCAAAACAGCGCAATGGCCCAAATTGGCGCGATCGCAGGCCGGGATTTATTCACCGGAACGATCGATGAAGTGCGCGTTTGGAATCGGGCGCGATCGGCCTTTGAAATTGCTGAAAGCCTCAATCAGCGGTTAATGGGCAATGAACCCGGTCTAGTCGCCTATTGGCAGTTTGATGAAGCAGCGGGTCGTACCCTGTTCGATCACACGGATTCTGCCCAACACGGCGCGATTCGTGGCAATGCCACTTGGGTGAAGTCAAGTGCCCCCGTCCAAAGCAGCACCAGTCTCCGTCGGGATAGTTTCCAACTGGAGGGCCGATCGATTACGTCGGGCTTCTCCGCCATCCTCTATTACCAACAGGAAAATGCGATCGGAGGCTATCAGCAAAGCAGTAAACCCTTCAAACAAAATGCGCGGGTCATGTTGGCGGTCAATACCCAGCAAGGCACGCAAACCCCCGAAGTGTCTATCCTGGATTTTGCTGTGTCTCGGGCGGGCCAATTGGCGCAGGTTTCCACCCTTGTACAGTTGCCCTTGCTCTCTATCCAATCCGATAACGCTGCCCTGAAAACCGCTATCGATACTCGCCGCGCGAAAATCGCCCAACTCCAGCAAGAGCTCCAGCAAGTGGAGAGCACCCTCAAGTCCATGGTGGCTCCCACAGCGACGTTTTATGGTGGATTTAATTTTCAGGGGGATTCCTTCACCCTAGCCGCAGGGAATCAATCGAATTTCCGAAATTTGCGATTCATTAATTCTATTCGGATTAATCCCGGCGCGATCGTCACGTTGACCGGCGGCCAACCGATCGTGTTTAACGACAAGGAATCGGGCAACATCAATTCTGATTTAAGCGGCATGTTTAATGGTGTCAAAGTTGATGAATCTGCTGACAATCGCAATCGACGGGCCAGTTTACAACAGAAAATCGATCAAGTTCAGCAACAAATTCAAAATCAGGAAGCCCTGCTCGCAGGAGAACTGAGCAAATTGCAGGGGGAACAATCTGTACCGATGAAACTCCTAGCGATCGACCAGTCCGGATTGACGATCGCGGGAGGCGTTCTACAAAACATCACAGCCCAAGATACGCCGTTGTTATTCGATAGTGCCACCGGCCAACTGGCCCTCTATTTCCGAGGGACGGAGGATCAATTCCGGGCTGCCTACTATGACACCTTAACGGCTCGGGCCAAATTCCCCTTGGGTGCTGGCAATAGTCCGGTGATTGCAATCGCGAAATCTACAGAAACAGAATTGGATCGGTTAACAGTCACCATTACCGGTGAGGATGCCCAAACCTGTACCGTAACCGTGGGTGGCGCAGAGTCATTGCAGGAAGTGTGGCGCAATGTGCCCCGGATGCCCAAACAATTTGCAGCGGTGTTGAATGGCATGGTGGCAGAACCCTTGAATGTGGCGACCTTAGGCCAAGCGATCGCGCCGGGACAGGTGACCGCCCTCACCATTGCGGATAAACTCACCCGGAGCTTAACCGCAGGCGATTTGCTTCAAGTGGGAGAAAGGGTGTTTACAGTGGCGCAGAACAGCGATCGCACTTGTGAGGTGGTGCCCGTCTTACCTGCGATCGTTGAGACAGCACTGCCAGCCACAACCCCCATTAACCTGATTGAATACGATTACAACAACGCCAGCAGTAACCATATCCTTGCCGATTTGCGTCAAGGTTCCTTGCTCCTGCGCATTGTGGATGGAGTCGGTGGGCAAGCCAACGCAGCGGATTTGCTAGCCAATGGCACGTTCCAACCCCAATCGGCCACGCCAGTCTGCCGTTGGGTCGGTGCGGCACCGGGCAATACCCTCGCCTTCAGCGGAACGGAGTACGGCAAGCTGAGTGATCCGAGTTTGCTGCCCCAACTGACAGCGGAACGGAAGCTCTCGATCGAAGCTTGGATTAAACCCACACCCAATGTGCAGCGAGGCCGCATTCTGCAATACCGCGCCTCAGACACAGCACAATATGCCCTTGGGATTGAACCCATTCCGTCGGCGCTGCGGTTTGCGACAACGGATTTGATCGAACTGGGTTTAGCGGAAGAGTTAGGGTTACGCGATCGGGATTTCTTGGTGGAAGTCTGGGTTAATCTACCTTCGACGGTGGGGGATCGCAGTCTCCTAGGCACCGATATTCTTAAAGCCAATGAAGGATTGCATTTGATCATTCGCAACGGGAAACCCTATTTCGGCTTCTTTGGCAACGATACCGCAGGTCAAACGGTAATTAATCCTAATACTTGGTATCACTTGGCCTTTCGATACACGAAAGCTACCGGAGAACAGGCGATTTTCGTCAATGGGGAATTGGATACGGCAACGCAGAAACATGCCGCTTTTCAAGGTAAAGGGATGGTTAAATTAACCCGTTCCAGTGGCGACTTCCTCGGCGGTAATGGCTTTCCCCTAGAAGGCGCGATCGATGATGTCCGCATCTGGTCACAACCCCGATCGAATGCCCAAATCAAAGCGGATTATAACCGTCGGTTAGAGGGCAATGAAGCTGGATTGGTGCGGTACTGGCATTTTGAGAATGGTCTGGCCAAGGATTACTCAATTAATCGCCGCGATCGGGCGATTGTCGGTACACCGAAACTAGAAACTTCGCCCCTGAGCCCCTACACCCTAGTCGCCAATGTGGGCAATCAAACGCTGCGGGCCAAAACGACCCTGCCAACCGGGGAATGGAATCATGTTGCTGCCACTTTCTGCCAAGCCTACGCAGTGCAATTTGATGGCAAAACGGGCTACCTGGATTGTAGCAATCAGCAAACGTTGGATCTCAATCGAGACTTGACGATCGAAGTGTTCCTCAAACCCGAGGGCACGGGGTTTCAACCGATTCTCAGCAAAGGTACACTGAACACGGGCACCGAACAAAAGGTTCCCTATCTGCTCTATCTGCTCGATGGCAAGGTGGGCTTTGCCTTTGAAACGGCGGATGGTACCCTCAAGACGTTTACCACGGCGGCACCCCTGCCCCTGGGCAAATTTACCAAGATTGGGGTCACTCGTAAATATAACTCCAGCACCGAGTTGGATGCCAATAAACAGCCAATCTCTAGACAATGGTACGACATCCAGTTCTACATCAATTCTGTCCGTACAGATGCCTCTCAATTCCCGGATGAGAGACTGAAGGAAGCCTTTAAGGAGGTGGGATCTAACGATAGTGCGTTAATCATCGGTCGAGCTGCATCCTTCGAGGGCACACCCAGCTTTTTCAATGGCAGCATGAGTGAAGTTCGGCTGTGGAATGTCGCGCGATCGGATCTGGGCAATCCCATCACCGGAACCGAAAAGGGGATGGTCGCTTGGTGGACATTTGCGGAAGCGGAAGGCACGATCGCCCAGGATGCGAAGGGCAACCATACCGCGAAACTGAAAGGCGGCTGTACCTGGATAAAAACGCCGAATCCCAATGGCTCCACGTTGCTGTTGTACCGGGAAGGAATGCCGATCGCCACGGAATTGATTAGTAATACAACCGTAACGACCAATCAATTCACGATCGGGGCTGCCTTAAACGGAACAGCGGTACAGGAAGCATTTAAGGGAATTCTGAAAGATCTACGAATCTGGAAGACTGTACGCACGTTAGAGCAGTTGCAAGATAATATGTTTACGCCATTGCTCAACGAACGGGAAGACTTAATCGCCTACTATTCCTGTGATGCAGAAAGCGAAACCCAAGTATTGGATCAATCCTTCCATCGTAACCACCTAACGTTTATCAAAGCTGATCAGCCCATCACACCGCCATTCCGCCTTTCCAAGGCTCCGATTAGTTTGGATATCCCCCAAATCCAAAGCGCCCTCAGTAACGAAAGAACGGTTTATCACGATATCTTGCACAGCCAGCCCAGTGTGCAGGAATACGGAGAAATGCAGCGGGATAGTGCAGGGAATCTCTTTGGGGTGCTCAAACGTTGCTATAGCGTGATCAAAAACCAGCAATGGCAAATTATCACAGGCTTTAAGGTGGGCAATTTAGTGACTGAATGGGTGGGGCAAGTGCAATCCGATCCGCAGTTAATTGGATTTATCGAGGGTGCGCCGCCGGTACCCAGTGAAAACTTGACCCTGCGGGAGGATTACAGTGCAGCAAGTTCAGTAGAGCTCACCGAAGCTCAAAGCACGACCTATACCTACACATCCTCGCGGGATACTGGATTTGACATGGCGATCGAAGGTTCGGTGACCTTTGGGGTGAAGTCTGAAACCACTGCGGGGGTCGGGGTTGAGACTTCCATGGAAGATACGGACGTGCAAATCGGGGTCAAAACGAGTTTTGAGAATTCGCTGGGCTGGTTGGAGGATGCCAGTTCTGGGACAGGCAGAACCACCACGAAAGCAAGCAAAATGACCCTGCAAGGCAATACGATCGATGGACGCTTTACGCCCAATAATGTCGGGTTTGCTCTGGTACAGTCGGAAACGGCGGATGTCTTTGCCCTACGGTTACAGCACAATAATGCCCTCGTATCCTATCAAATGCGTCCGAACCCAGATATTCCTCGGGATTGGAACATTATTACATTTCCTATCAATGCTGCCTACACAAAACAGGGAACGCTGGATGGAAAGGTTGGACTACAAGCAGATTTAGATTATCCCAATGCATTGAACTACAGTTCTGATAGTAGTTACTTCAAGCCGATCGAAGCTTACCAGATCAAAAATAAAATTCAGCGGGAACAGGAACAACTCAAAGCTGAATTCGATCAGTTTGATGCTGGGGGATTGGGGCGTCGGCAATCAGTGACCCATTTTTCCTCCGCCGATTTGGCCCAGGGCCGATCGCTGGATAAACTGCCCCAACGGCACAAACGCAATCTGGTCAATACCTATGTCTGGACTGCGGATGGTGGCTTCTTTGCAGAATCGGAGGAAACCCTAGACATTCAGCAGGAAACCATGGGCGGCTCCTACGCCTTTAAAGGCATGGCAGGGTTGGCCTTTTCCGCAGAAGTTGCGGTGAGTAAGGTCGCAATGGGAGTTGAACTGCAAGCCTTATTTGGTGGGCATTTGAATCTGACGGTGGCGAAGAGTGCTGAGTCACAGACTGCATTTGGGGTCAATATTGAACTGGATGTGGAACGCGATATTATGCAACGGGATGGGGCAGGCAACCTGGTGGTCGATCGGAGCAATCCACGGCAACCCATGCCCCAAAAACAACCGGGTAAGGTGGATGCCTATCGGTTTATGACGTTCTACCTAGAACCGAAAACCAATCACTTTGATGAGTTTTTCCACCGTGTGGTTGATCCCCTGTGGTTGAATCAAAGTCATGATCCCAATGCGATCGCGCTGCGACAGGCCAATCAAGTTGCTGCTAAGCCTGCCTGCTGGCGAGTGATGCACCGAGTGACCTACGTCAGCCGTGTGCTGGAAACCATCCCCAGCCAGCCTCAACCCTCCTTGGAAAAAACCTTGGTCGCGATCGATGTGAGTAGTAATTATGAGTTAATTCGTCGATTAGATCCTCTGGTGCGGAGCCAGAAGGACAGTGTAGGACTGCTTGCAACGGCTGTTCACGAGGCGCTGAACCGCTATTTACCGGAGCTACTTCCCCATGAATCTGAGGTTGTGCAGTACATGATGAATTACTACGGCACATTATCCGCGTAGTCTCATTGGTTGTGCAGTACATGATGAATTACTACGGAACATTATCCGCGTAGTCTCATTCTGAATAGCAAGTTGTACTTGATTTGAATTATGGTCTGGGCGTTACCAATTTCTGGTAACGCCCAGTTTCTTTAAGGCACTGAAGGGGGGATAGCTCTATGGGTTGGGCGATCGTTAGTGAGCATTGTCCTGCTGTAATTGCTGAATTTGCTCAATTGACCAGCCCGTTGCCCGGACAATCAGATCAATCTCTGCGCCTTCCCGTAATAGGCTGATGACCAGCGATCGGCGACCTTCCTCGCGGCCTGCCTTCTTCACGGCCTTCTTCCAAGACGGATTGATAGGTAACGGACTCACGCATCACATATTCACCCCAGCATTGCCAGACTCACTCACCAGCTTACCAAAGGCATCATAGGTAAATGCAAGACTTCAGCCAATCGCAATATTGAGTACTATTCATTAGATAGGCGGATTACCTGCACTAAATAAACCTAGATCATTCATCTCGAATTACGCTGCAAGCTTGGTAAAGTCAAGGTTCTAGTCATAGATCTCAAATAGGCTCTATAGGCTTCTTGTAAATCATTTCCATAATCGAATAGTTGACCCTCCGATCGTGTTGCAACGACTTCACCACTGGCTGCGCATCTGGCAGCACTGGAGTGATTGTATTTAGGGAGTCGATTAATCTCTCCAGTTATATTATTCCGAATATTACGAAGCCTTTTCCCATGATGAGACTGCCCTGAGTTTTCTGAATTCCTAATGTTTCAAAGAGGAGATTGAGCCTCTTTTTTGTAGAGTAAAAGAAGCAAGATGTGGAGACAAAATGAGATGGAAAGATGTATGTGCACAGAAATTGATCCAACGATTGAGTCAATCATTAGTTCAAGGATTAGCAGAATTATCCTTTTCACCCTGTGCTGTATACTCTCTGGTCTATTACTGGGATGCCAAACAGTTCCACAGAACATTGCCCCCCCCATTACCTTAAGCCTGTGGCATGGGGTGAATCCCCCAGCGAACCGATCGGTCTTGGATAACCTGGTCGATCGCTTTAACCAAACCCATCCAGAGATTCACATTGAACCCCGTTATGTGGGCCAGGGAGATCAACAGTTACCCAAAATTTTTGCAGCAGCAGTAGGTAATGCATTACCGGATCTGTTGTGGTATGCGCCAACCCTGACTGGCCAGTTGGTGGAACTGGATGTTCTACGATCGCTCGATGAGTGGTTACCGACAATTCCGGAAAATCAAGCGATCGACCCGGCACTGCGGGACAGCATGGAACTGGAAGGAAAAACCTGGTCAATTCCCTTTGGCACCAATAATGTAGGCTTATTTTATCGTCCTAGCTTATTTAAAGCGGCGGGAATTACAACGCTGCCGACTACGTGGCAAGAACTACGATCAGTCGCACAGCAGCTAACGCAAGATACCAACGGAGACGGTCAACTCGACCGCCATGGTATATTGCTACCGTTGGGAAAAGGAGAATGGTCAGTCTTTATGTGGCTACCATTTTTCTGGAGCGCTGGTGGTGAATTGATTGATAACGGTAAAGTGACGGTCAACTCATCGGGCGAGATCGCCGCACTGCAATTTTGGCAGGATCTCATTCAGGATGGCTCTGCAATCTTGTCACAACCAGAGCGGGGCTACGAACTCGATCAATTTCTAGCAGGGAAAGTCGCGATGCAATTAACCGGGCCTTGGACCTTGGGACAGTTGCAAAAAACGGGCATCGATTTTGCAGTGATGCCCTTTCCACGGCAAACCCGATCGGCAACGGCCATCGGTGGCGAAAATCTATTCGTGATCAAATCCACCCCCGATCGAGAGCAGGCAGCCTTACAATTTGCCCAATACGTCCTCAGCGAAGCATTTCAAACCACTTGGGGCGTGCAAACAGGCTATTTACCCGTGAATTTAACGGCACGGGACAATCCAGCCTATCAACAATTTCGATCGCAGGAGCCTGCTGTAGATATTTTCCTATCCCAAGCAGGGGCCGGTCGATCTCGGCCTATTTTCCTGGGGTACAATCGCCTTTCTGAAGAAATTGGACGGGCGATTGAAGCCGTATTACTAGGACGATTAGCACCAGAAACCGCTCTAAACACTGCACAACATCACATAGAATTAACCGCAGCATCAGGATATTTCAACACAGCCGCCAAGGGTGGAGATGCCTGAAACCAGCTTTGCCACTGTTCTAGAGGGATTTCGGGCGGTGTCCAGTTGGGATCCCTAGGGTGCAGCGTTCGCCACCCCAACCACCCCGATCGAGTCGGAGCGATCGAGCCTGTCCAGAGAATGGCTCCATCCTCCGCCAAAATCGTTAATTCCTGCCCCGTTTGCAGGCAATGCATTCCCGTTAACGCCCATCCACCTTCCCGGCTTTGGGCATGATTACGATCTTGGAAAATCCGCCACACCTCGCCTTCCATCCCTTGGGCACTGTATTCCGCAATCCAACCTTGCAATGTCATTGGTGCCATGACTCTATGAAAATGGGAACACTCCATGAAAATGGGAACACTACAGCATTTTTCGGGGGGAATGATAGTTATTCGAAAATCATTCCCCATTATGGTCATCTTTTCATTGTTCAATTTACTTAACCAGCGTTTCCCATCGCTTATACACTTGTTGTAGCGATCGGGGCATACTCTTGACTTCCAGATCAATTAGCTGAACCATTGCGTATTGGGTTTGATAAGTCGTTGTCGGGTAGTCGGCTAGGGCAGCGGACGTGAGGTAGCTCAGACCATTTAGGTTCGGGAAACGGGCTTGCTCCAAACTCTGTTTAAACTCTGCAACCTGTTTAGGGGTCAAAGTTTTGCGCACCACAGGCCGAGATTTAATCGTTGGCCCTACCGTCCATTCAGTCACTTTGCCATCTTCCGTTAGGGTTACCGTCGTCACCATACCTGCAAGGCCACCGGATACCGTGCTTCGGAAAACCACGTTAGATTCTACCGTGGGAGCCTGATCACCACCCAACAGTTCAAAGGAAACCCGCACAGGAGGGGTCATTGCACCGCTGGCCGTAGAATTTTGGGCAATCCGATCGCCGGATTGATCCAAATGATAGACAAAACTACGATTGGGGCCGGTGACGATCGCTTGCCAACCCTGAATGAAAATTTTAGTACAAGCTTGATTGGGACGATAAATCCCTAAACACCCATCAAATCCAGCTTCTTTCACCTCTGCAATTTTCAGTTTGCCTCTGGGAATGCGGGTATCGCGGGAAACCTGGCGCAATAGCTTAGCAGCCACCTGTTTGGATAGGCCAGTGGGTTGGGGAATCGCAGGTTTCGTGGTTTGCATCGGGTCTTCGAGGCGCACAATATTTCCGGTACGATCGGTGCGATACACCCAATTTTGCTCGGTTCCATGACTCACCGTCACCTGCCAACCCAGTACCGTCGCCAACGTACAAGGTTCCATCTTAGCTAAACCTAAACAACCATCGGGCCATTGCTGTTCGGAATAACTAACAACCTGAATTTTTTCAACGCCGAAACGCTGCTGAAGATCTGTTTGAATAGCAGAGATGACTTCATTCGGTAATTTTGACTGAGCGATCGAAGTCGCGATCGGAGTTAGACCCAGCAGGGTTTCTGGCGATAGAGCATTGGTTACATGGGTCTGCGTGGCTTTTATCGGCGTAGCATTAGTCTGCGCTAGCGTGGGCTGCACGGCACCCAGAAGCACCAAACTGGAGCAAACAACGCTAGACCCGATCAGCGCCAAACCACTGCGGAACAAAGTTGGAGACGAAAGAGCAAAATGGGGACGTGTCATAAAGCTTCACCAGATAATTGAGTATAGTTACGCACAAGTCACTGCACACAAGTCACTGTGGACAAGTCACGTACAGTGCTTTACCCAATACTCTAGCAACGCTATTTTTTGCTCCGGTTGTTGTTACTGAACTTGATACAGAGAATTTTTGTCGCCAATCCCTGAGGTGCGTGCCTCTGCCCGATCGTAGATCGCGCCTATTATTGCCCTATTGAGGGATAATCTCTCACCTTTATGGGTTGGATCGTGCGATCGAAAGATTACCCCCTAGGGTACCGCCATTGGCAAGTTCCCTAGACAAAATTGAGATATCGCTACACCACTACACATCAGTTCTCTGCTAAGGAGTTCCTCATGGCGTATACATTGAATGATCTCGGCCAAGTCTTTCTGAGTCAGTTACATCAAATTACAACGGGCGGCGATCAAACCGTTCCGCCCTCGAAAGATACGTTTATTTCCTGGTGCGAACCCGGCATTCCCTTTATGCCAGAAGATTTCCTCTTTTGTGCCAAGGGGATGGGCGGCGGTAAGGATGCGGAAGAAGATAAATTGCTAGTACAACAGGCATTTAATCTGGCCAATTTAATCGATTTTATTCCCGATCCTCGCCGGACTTACAATAACGATCAGCAACAAACGATTTTCAGCACTTCCGAAGCCCGTCTGAGTCATCTTTATGGTGAAATCTTACGCTTTTCCAAAGTGGTTTCCTATGAATTGAGCGATAAAGAAAAAGCCAAGCTGGAAAAATTCCGGAATTTGCTCCGGACTACGAAAGTGGTGAAGGATATCATCACCGACGAAGATAAGGAAGTTACGGACGACGGCCCCGTCAAGAAAGCCTACGATGCCAAGATGGCAGAGTACATTGCAGCAGCCACGGAATACAACGCAAAACGCATCGCGGCCCAAAGTGCGACCGGGGCAGACGGCAAGCAGGCAGTGGCCGATTGGACGAATAACGCGCAACTGTACCGTCTGCGGGTTAAAGCTGCGATGGATGCCTGGGTGTCTGGTGGCTATCGTAATGAAGTCGATCAGATGAATGCTTATATCAACCAGGTTACACAACGGGATCTCCTACTGTGGAAACAACGGTTATTGGAATTCTACGAAGATGCAGATCAAAACGGATTGGGTGCCGGACAAACCTTTAAATACACCACGCTGATTCCCGGCAATTTCGCGTCCAGCGGCGGTTGGACAAACTATTCCGTCAGTCATTCAGCAGTCAATAGTTCCTCCCGATCGTCTACTTCATCGTGGAATGCTGGGGCACGGGTAAACTTTGGTCTATTCAGTGTCGGCGGTGGCGCGAGTGGTTCTTCGCAGAAATATTCCAGCAACTTTGGGCTTTCTAGCTTCAAGCTCAGTTTTGAACTGGCACAGGTTGTGATTTCACGGCCTTGGTTCTATCCTGAGTTCTTCATGAATCGTGGTTGGACACTGCGTAAAGGGGAAGGCTGGACCTATGGCGATATGCCATCGGATGGTGCAGCACCACCCAAGGGCAACTTGGTGGGTTACCCCACAACGATCCTGTTCGCCCGCAATATTTCGATCGAGTCTGCGGAATTTGTCTCAGCCTATCGCGAATTTAGCAAGCAGGTTAGTGGCGGCGGCAGTGTGGGTTGGGGGCCGATTCGTCTCAGCGGGGGCTATTCCCACGGCAGCAAAGGTCACGACTACAACAGCGATGCCAAGGGCGCAACGCTAAAGGTTCCGGGAATGCAAATTATCGGTTTCGTCAATCATCTCATTCCGAAGTCTCCCAATCCACTCCCGGAATTGAAGAACGCAGAGTTCAATTAAATTCTGCTCTGGATTCTCTCAGGGTCTTAATGGTTAACCGCTAGCTTTCTCCCAGATGATGACCCCAGTGATGTACTCCAGTGATGTACCCCAGTGATTGCATGCAGAGCTGGGGTCTTCTCTTTTCAAAGTCCTGAGCATCCAATTTTGACGACTTCTGTGATGGTTTTCTTAATCGATCGAGTTTTACCCGTTATGTGGGTTTGTTGAGGTGTTTATGGTCAATTCAGTCACCAGTGCAGCCGCTAGCTCAGTGACGAGTAACGTTGTCGCTGCATTATTAACGAAATTAGAATTACTCTATGGCAAAGCCAATGCGAGTGGCGGCTTGGCGAGTAATAATAGTTTTTTGTCCTTCCAATTCCCCGCAATTCCGTTATCTAACCGTGATTTAAGTTTTGCGATTCCCGAAGAGGCCGCTAAACTCACTATTCAAGAACAACAGGAACTCGCTGCAAATTTTGCCCGCTTGGTGAATCTGATTCCTGCGGTGAGCCAAGTCTGGTCATCGGATCAACGATCGCTGTGGAGTGTGTATAACCAAGTCCTGACCCAGGCAGCGGTAGTGGATGAAGTGTGGACTCCAGCGGAAGCAGCGGAATATCAACAGGCCAGAGCCTTACTGGATTCTCCGAAGTTTGATACCTATTCCACCTATCAACAGGCACACATCGCCGCCCAAACGGAATATCTAGAGCATAAATTAACCGCAGATCATTCTACTGATCCGGCAGTCAAGCAAACCTGGCTTGCCGTTGAGGAACCGCTGTATAAAGCCAAGGTCGATCGGGCGTTGAATGAGTGGACGATTAAAGGCGCTAAGCTGGAAATTGAAGAAGCCCTGCGAGATGTCTCACGGCTGATGCGGCGACGCCCCCAAGTAGCTTGGGAGGAATGGCAACAAAAGTTTCAGCAATCCTATAAAACGGATTTAGAAAACCAGGATTTCTATCTGACTGCGTTCTATCCTGAGGATTTTTTCCGGCCCGATCGGCAAAGTACTTGGACAAAATTAACACTGGACGCCAACGAGATTGCCGCCTTGAGCAGCAAAGCACCGGAGGGCATTCGCCGCGTGGCGGATCAGGCGGGTGGCACCACGGCCCAAGCCGTTGATTTGGAAATTACGAAACTCTCTGTGGAACTGACGCGGATTCCCATTCTACGATCGTGGTTAGATCCCAGTTTGTTCACCAGTCCGTTTTGGCGATGGACGGATGGGCGTCCAGTCCTCTCCGATGGCCAAAACCCACCCCAGGGGCAACTCTCGGCCTACACAACTTCTATGATTTTTGCCCGCAATCTGACGATCGAACTCAAGCCCGATTCCGCAAAAAACGCGCAGGTAATTAGCGATTTGCAGTCTGGGAAATTACGCCTATTGGGGCCATTGCCCCTGAAACCGATTCCCAAAACGGTCAACCCCAAGGCAATTCGTAGCTTAGAAGCCGGTGCAATTTCGCTCAAATCCGCCGATCCCCAACTAGTACAGCAGGTGATTGCCGTCAAACGGGAACTCAAAATTAGTTCTGCGGAAATTGACGTGGTGGCAGCGAAGAAAGGCATTTCCACCATCCCTGCGGAAGGTGCCACTGTTCAACCGAAAGGGGCGCAAGTGATAGATCAACCCGCAGTCCAGCAGGTTCAACCCAAGCTCGATCGCGCGGATATGGCGGTTAATCCCGGTGTACTCAAGCGGATGGATTTGGGCGGAATTCGCGCAGTGCGGATGGAGGCTCCAGCAGCCAGTAGCCAAAAGTTCCAAGCCATGGATGCCCGCTTGTTTAAGCAAGTGCAATCGGTGCCCGTGCGGTCAGATTTAACGGCCCAAGTGGACAAGAGCAAGCTGCTCAGAGACCTGGGGGATATGGCCAATGAAGATATAGCCCGTCGTCCTGGTGAGGTATTCCGACGGCCCCCCATCCGGCCTTTGCCGCCGATCGTGGTGGCTCCACCTACCGACAATCCCCCACCGTCACCGCCCCCAACACCCACGCCGCCGATCGTTGAGGCCATTGTGGATATGCAGTTGATTGCCTTTATCTGCGAGAAGTTACCCAAGGCCCCCAATCCCGATCCCAATTTGCATTGGTAGCCAGAGGCACCCCCTTCGGTCAATTCAACTGTTCGAAATCCCCCGATCGTATTTCTGCACGAGACGCGATCGGGGGATTAGCACGAAAAAGCCCCTTGCGGGGCATCCATCAGAGAAGCACACTTGAATAAACTTCTAGCGCAGTAAGCATCTGAATGAACGAACGCCTAGAGTCAGAAACGGGCTCAGAACTTTGACCGTAGCTACGATCGCAGCCTACCCTCTCACCTGCACAGGCATGACGAGATAGGTCATCTTGAGATTACCTAGAGGCGACAGAATCACAGGACTCGTGGACGTGTTCAACTGCATTTGAACATCCGTTGTGTTCAAGACCTTGAGGCCATCGATCAGATATTTCACATTAAATGCCACTTCCAAATCTTCACCCGTGATCTGGGCTGCAATGGTTTCGCGACCACTGCCCACATCCTGGGCATCAACGGAAAGCGTCACAGATTGTTGATGGCTATTGATACTCAATTTGACAATGTTATTGCGCTGATCCGCAATCACTGAAATCCGCTCCAGCCCACCTAACAACGATCGCCGATCGATCGTCATTTGATGACTAAACGATCGGGGAATCAGCTGGCGATAATTTGGGTACTGCGCCTCCAGCAACCGACTGGTCAGCCGTTGATCGGCCCATTCAAACACCACTTGCCCTTGATCAAACTTCACCGTCACCGTGGCACTGCTGCCTCGCTCCAGCATTTTGATCAATTCTTGCAGCGCCTTCGCCGGAATCGTCACATCAATCTTCGGAGTGTCTTCGCCGCTGTCCTGTTGGTTCACCGTTTGCACCACCGCCAGCCGGTGACCATCCGTCGAGGCAAACTCCAGCCCCTCCGCCTGCAAGCTCAGGTGAACCCCCGTTAACACCTGCTTCGTTTCGTCGCTGCTGGCTGAAAACAAGGAACTGCGCAACCCTTCGATCAACGCCTCAGCGGACAACTGGGCCACATCCCCCTCTTCCACGATCGGCAACTCCGGAAAGTCATCCGCCGCCAACCCCCGCATTTGATACTTCCCCGATGCATAGGTCAGGGTCGTGAGGATCCCTGCTTCCGGATCCCCCGCCGCATCGTCTAACACGATGTCCCCACTGGGCAAACGCGACACAATGTCCCCCAACAGTTTGGCCGGTAGCGTCAGCCGTCCCCCCACCTCCACCTGGGCCGGAAAGCTCGTTTGAATGCCCAAACTCAGATCAAATGCCGACAGACTGACCAACTGTTTTTCTTCATCGGCATTCAGCAGCACATTGGCTAACACTGGGTGGCTGGGGCGAGAAGACACCGCACGGCTCACCAGCGACAAGTGGGTACTCAGTTCACTTTGGGGACAAACCAGTTTCATGGCAGTAACTCGGATGACAGGTTGAAAGAAGTTGTGATGGAGGGTCGCCCAAACAGAGGCAGCCCAAAGCAAGGATCTCTTAATGTTCCTGGCTGGGGATTCAGGGGCTGAAATCCATCCGGCCTTAGATTCTAAATCAATTCAGAAAGACTTTACTGTAAAACGTCTGCCCGCAAAGTGGTTGTGGAAAACTCAGATCCTCGATCGACTAAGCTGAAAATCAGCGTATTCTGACGAAAAATTGATAAAATCAACGCTTTTCTGAAGGGGCACCCAACCCATAACCGAGAATTTTCCAATATTTGACAGGACTTTTCACAGCGTTTCCACAGGGTTTTCCACAGAAGCCTCAATGTTTTCCACAAGCCTGCAAGAACAGCTGTCACAGCATTTGAAATTTATATCAGATTTTAGTCAAAATATAATCAAGATTTATCAACAAGTTAATTCTGTGCACGGTCTTACTTGCGACTTTGGCTGGCAAGGTTAATCCGATCGCTCAACTGACGCAAGGTTTGAGCCAAGTCCCGATCGGATCCTTTAAGATTGTCGATCTTCTCGTAGCTATAGAGCACCGTAGTATGATCCTTGCCCCCAAACTCATCGCCAATCTTCGGCAAACTTAAATCCGTATGTTGGCGCATCAGGTACATGCCAATCTGCCGCGCCACACTGATTTCCCGCCGCCGGGAATTGCCCTTCAGATCCTCGATCGGAACCTTGAAATGTTCTGAAACGATCGTAATGACGATCTCAGCCGACGCTTGAACATTTTCCGCAGGCGGATTAAGCACCGGGGCAATATTTTCCACCGTCATGGACAACCCAGCAATCGTAATATAGGCCACCGCTCGGGTCAGGGCTCCTTCCAGTTCCCGAATATTGGAGGTATAGGTGGAAGCAATGTACTCAATTACGTTGCGAGGCAAGCGTAGATCTGCGTACTCGGCTTTCTTTTGCAAAATGGCCATCCGCGTTTCAAAATCTGGCGGCTGAATATCCGCAATCAGCCCCATGGAAAAGCGAGAGCAGAGGCGCTCCTGCAAGCGGGGAATTTGATTAGGCGGTCGATCGGAGGCCAAGACCACCTGCTTGCCTGCCTCGTGGAGCGAATTGAACGTGTGGAAAAATTCTTCCTGGGTATATTCCTTGCCTTCAATAAACTGGATGTCATCCACCAACAAAACATCCACTTCCCGGTACTGTTCGCGAAAGGCTTGCATATTATCCTTCCGGATTGCCGCCACCAAATCGTTGGTAAAGCGTTCTGTGGAAACGTAGTGAATCCGGGCCAAGGGATCAATTTCCAGCCGATAATGCCCGATCGCTTGCATCAAGTGAGTTTTGCCCAGTCCAACCCCACCACAGAGAAACAATGGGTTAAACTCTCGCCCCGGCGACTCCGCCACAGCCAAGGAGGCCGCATGGGCCATTTGGTTACTCGGCCCCACCACCAAACGGGAAAAGATATATTTCGGGTTCAGATCCGATCGCGGGGAACTGGTCGATCGCAAAACCTGGAAGGAATCTGCCGCTGAGGCAATGCTCGGTGCTAGGTCAGACAGACTGGTTGATGGACTGGCTTCTTCACTTCCCCCGCCCATTAACTCCTCGGAATCCGCTGGACTGGTAAATTGCACCTCGATCGGGCGTCCCGCTACCTCCTGGACAACCTGCAAGATTGTTGCCATGTAGTAACGCATCAACCAACGCCGAGCAAAGGGATGGCGGGTTTGAATCGTTAAGCAGTCGTTCTCTAAACTTTCTGCAACCGTTTTCCCCACCCATGTATCAAATGTAGTGGGATTCATCTTGAACCGCAGATGTTCGAGAACCTGTGCCCAAAGGCTGTCAGCGTTAGAGTCTACGGCCATGATCCAGGAACGGAAAATACAAAGTATAGACTAATCTACCTTGGTCTTAATGGATCACACGATCGGGATTTAGACATTTAGTCTTGAAACCGCTAAAACCCAGACGATCGAGAATTTACAGATCCAGATATCGAGAGAGTGTATCGAGCACCCGAATTCCGACTTAGACTAGAGAAGCAAATTTTCGATTACCCCCTGGCTTCTACGTGTCTACTTCTTTGCAACATTTTGGTATTGACCCTGAAAAAGTATTTCCATTTGCTTTGGATGGGTTCCAGCAGGAGGCAATTCAGGCTCTGGATGCGGGGGAATCGGTCGTGGTCTGTGCTCCCACGGGTTCTGGAAAAACACTGATTGGGGAATATGCCATTTACCGGGCTTTGGCTCGTAACCGTCGGGTTTTTTACACCACTCCCCTCAAAGCATTATCTAACCAGAAATTTCGCGACTTTCGCAGCCAGTTTGGCCAGGATCAAGTGGGGCTGCTGACGGGCGATATTTCCATTAACCGCGATGCCCCGATCGTTGTGATGACGACGGAGATTTTCCGCAACATGCTCTACGGCACCCCGATCGGCGAAGTAGGTGTCTCGATGGTGGGTGTAGAAACGGTGGTACTGGATGAATGCCACTACATGAACGATAGCCAACGGGGCACCGTCTGGGAGGAATCGATCATTTACTGCCCTGCCACGATTCAGATTGTCGCCCTCTCTGCAACCGTTGCCAATAGTGAACAGTTGACTGACTGGATTGACCAGATCCATGGAACGACCCGGCGCATCTATTCTGACTTTCGCCCGGTGCCCTTGCAGTTTTTCTTTGCCAACCCCAATGGAGTTTTTCCCTTACTCGATGACTCAGGCACTCGCCTCAATCCCCGGCTAAAACCGAAAGGCGGACGGCAGCGCCCCCGAGGGGCCAATCAGCGCGGGGTGAAACGGGCCGAACCTCCGGCTCTGGGCTTCACGATCGGCAAGCTGCGTCACTACAATATGCTGCCAGCGATCTACTTCATCTTTAGTCGTAAGGGGTGCGATCGGGCGGTGGAAGAACTGGGGGATCTGACCCTAGTGACTCCAGAGGAATCGGCTCGGATCAAAGCTCAACTGGACGAATTGATGTCCCGCAACCCGGAAGCCATTCGAGAGAAGCAGGTCGATCCGCTCCTACGGGGCATTGCGGCCCACCATGCGGGAATTTTGCCAGCCTGGAAGGTATTGGTTGAAGAGTTGTTCCAAGCGGGCTTGATTAAGGTTGTGTTTGCGACGGAAACGCTGGCTGCTGGGATTAACATGCCTGCCCGAACCACCGTGATTTCGAGTCTGTCAAAGCGGACAGATGCAGGTCACCGGCTCTTGAATGCCTCGGAATTTCTGCAAATGGCAGGGCGGGCCGGACGCCGAGGCATGGATGAAAAGGGCTACGTTGTCACTGTGCAATCTCCCTACGAAGGGGCACGGGAAGCGGCTTATCTGGCCACTAGTGGGGCCGATCCGCTGGTTAGCCAGTTCACCCCGACCTACGGGATGGTGCTCAATTTGCTGCAAACCCATAGCCTTGATCAGGCTAAGGAATTGGTGGAACGTAGTTTTGCCCAGTATTTGGCGACCTTGGTGCTGCGTCCGCAACAGTCGGAGATCGATCGCCTCGAGGCCGATTTGGAATTGCTGCGGGAAACGGTGGCGGCGGTGGACTGGAAGCTGTTGAACCAGTATGAAAAGTTGCAGGAACGCCTGCGGGAAGAGCGGCGCTTGCTGAAAACCTTGCAACAGCAGGCAGCCCGATCGCGGGCAGAAGAATTGTCAATGATGCTGGCCTATGCCCTCACGGGTTCCATTCTGACCCTCAAGGGAGAACATCTGAAAATTGGTGCGCCCATGGGGGCGGTGCTGGTTAGCAAAATTCAAGGCTCGGGGCAGTTTCCCTATCTGCTGTGCTTAACGGAAAGCAATCGCTGGGCCGTCGTGAATTTAGCGGATGTGGTTGCGCTACGCACGGATTTACCCCGCATTGAAGCGGTCGATCGCTTGGCTCCTCCCGATCCGCCTCCCAAGTTGGGGCAGATGCGCAAGGGCGATGAGATGACCGCTAAGATTGCGGCGCAGATTGTTGAACCGGAAGATGAAGAGATTTTGTCGCCGGAGGTGTATGCCCAGTTGCAGCGGATGCAGGCCGTGCAAGCCCAGCGGGATCAACATCCGGTGCATGAGTGGGGCGATCGCAGCAAAATTCTCAAGTTCCAGCAGCGCATTGAATCCCTGGAAGAGGAACTGCGCGATCGGCGGGAGAAGATGGGTCGCCACGTGCAACGCCACTGGGAAGAATTCTTGAGTCTCATTAGCATTTTGCAATACTTCGGGGCATTGGAAGGGGTGACGCCAACGGTCTTGGGCCAAGCGACGGCTGCAATTCGGGGGGAAAACGAACTGTGGCTTGGACTAGCGGTGATGTCTGGGGAACTGAATGATCTAGATCCCCACCATTTGGCGACGGTATGTGCTGGGTTGGTGACCGATGTGTCTCGCCCCGATAGCTGGGTGCGCTATGGGCTATCTGAGGCCGTGGCAGAAGCGCTGGCTGCGTTGCGCAGCACTCGCCGACAACTATTTCAACAACAGCGTCGCCATGGCATCATGCTGCCGGTCTGGCTGGAGGGGGATTTAGTGGCCTTGGTGGAGCAGTGGGCCCTGGGGACTGAGTGGTCCGATCTGTGTGGCAATACCAGTTTGGATGAAGGGGATATGGTGAGAATGTTGCGGCGTACGCTTGATCTTCTGTCCCAGATTCCCCATGTGCCCCATGCCTCTTCTTCCTTGATTGCCAATGCCCTGCGGGCGAAGCAGCTGATCGATCGCTTCCCAGTGAGTGAGGATATTGAGTAGGCAAAGCCTTGGGGGTAGCCACGGCTCGATCGCCTTTGTCAATGCCCGTACATTAGCGTGCTGGACTAAAACGGTAAAACTTGGGCTAAGGGAGCAACAGATCCGTAAAAAACCTGATTGATTCCTGCTGGGCATTGCCCATACTGAGAACAGTTCTCTAGGAACTTTACAGAACATGGCGCTTTAGTCGCAAAGAGATTGCGCTTTAGTTGTAGTTTTGCTGTGGTTCTTGAGCGGAACTGAGATTGATTGAAGGTTGAAATTAAACTTTTGTAAGGGACTCAAGTGGATTCCCAACTTTTTCACTGGATAAGCGATAAATTGCTGATCTAGTTGCAGTCTTGGCGCTGTTCCCTGTGGGACAAGTGGTCGGACTCGAAGGATTAGATGACAGTGTTTTAAATTTTCACTGGTTTAAATTCTGCGCGCTTGAAGTTGTGACTATAGGGAGGATCGTCCATGCAAAAGATATAGGCTCTCTTGCTTTCGTCATGGTTAAGCCCCTCGCCAAGAATGTCTTCAATGTCTTGTCCGTTGCTCAGTTGTCAGGAAGTTGTGTTGTCTAAATTGTCTCAATCGGTTGTATAGGTTTTTTGCTTGCCGTGAATAGCCTGGATCTGGAACGCCCCAAAGTTCTTGTTGTAGATGATCATCCATCTAGCCGCATGGCCGCTGTTTCGTTACTAGCGGTTGAGGGATATGAACTATTACAAGCGGAGAGTGGCCCTGTGGCCATCAATAAAGTGTTGGAGGAAGATCCCGATCTCATCCTATTGGATGTGATGATGCCGGGAATGGATGGCTATGAGGTGTGTCGGCGGCTTAAGTCCGATGAGCATACAAGACTGATCCCGATCGTGTTTGTGACTGCCTTGGACGATCGTCGAGCGCGTCTGCGGGGGATTGAGGCCGGGGGCGATGATTTTATTACCAAACCCTTCGACCAGTTGGAACTTTCGGCGCGGGTTCGTTCTCTTGTGCGGCAGCGGCGGCTCAATCAAGATTTGGATCATGCGGAGAAGGTGCTGTTTTCCATCGCCCGCACTGTGGAAAGCCGGGATCCCAATACAGGGGATCATTGTGAGCGGTTAGTGCAGCGGGGCAACGCCTTTGGGGAGTTCCTGAAAATGTCGCGATCGGAGATTCGCGATCTGATGTGGGGCGGCTACCTCCATGACATTGGCAAAGTGGGCATTCCGGACGCGATCTTGCTGAAACCGGGCAAGTTTACGCCGGAGGAAGTGGAAATTATGAAGCAGCATGTGCTGATTGGGGAGCGCATTTGCCAACCCCTGCGAACCATGCGAGGTGTCATCCCGATTATTCGCCATCACCATGAGCGCTGGGATGGTTCCGGCTATCCCGATCGCCTCAAGGGAGGGGAGATTCCCTTTCTGGCTCAGGTGTTCCAGATTATTGATATCTACGATGCGCTGACCAGCGAACGCCCCTATAAACATGCGTTTACCCCCGAAGAGGCGCTGGGCATTCTCCAACAGGAAACGGCCAAAGGGTGGCGCAATCCTGATTTGGTCAAGTTATTTTCTGAGTTTATTTACACCACCGAGATTCACAAGCCTTCGCGGGATGTCTGGATGGGGCGATACGTGAAACGGTCTTCCTTCCACCGCAGTGTGTCTTAGTGGGTACCGTTCTGCTGAAATGGGACGGTTCTGGAAATTTTCCGACTTCTGCCCTTGCTTGGGTGTCCCCTTGCTCCTCTATACTCCCTTATGGAATTTGGCGGAGTAGAGTTCATGGTTGCGATCGCAATTTTGGCAGCAGGCAAAGGAACCAGGATGAAGTCGGATTTGCCGAAGGTGCTGCATTCGTTGGGGAATCGATCTTTAGTAGAGCGGGTACTGGATACGGGGGCTACGTTGAATCCAGAGCGCCAAATTGCGATCGTGGGATACCGCAGTGAGCTAGTGCGGGAAGCCCTGGGTCATCGATCGGTGGAATTTGTGGAGCAGACGGAGCAATTGGGCACGGGCCATGCGGTGCAGCAACTGTTGCCATACCTCACGGATTTTCAAGGTGATTTGCTGGTGCTGAATGGGGATGTGCCATTGCTACGGCCAGAAACGCTGCAAAATCTCTTGAAAACCCATCAGGATCACCAAAATGCGGCCACGATTCTGACGGCACAGTTGCCTAACCCCAAAGGTTATGGTCGGGTGTTTTGCGATGAGGCGGGCTACTTGACCGCGATTATTGAAGATCGGGACTGTACGCCGGAACAGCGGCAAAATTGCCGGGTCAATGCGGGGATTTATTGCTTCCGTTGGCCGGATTTGGCAGCGGTGTTGCCCAAGCTGACGGCGGAGAATGATCAAAACGAGTATTACCTCACGGATGCAGTGAATTTCCTCAAGCCAGTGATGGTCATGGATGTACCGGACTATCAGGAAATCTGGGGTATTAACGATCGCCGCCAGTTGACTAATGCCTATCAGATTTTGCAAACCCGGATCAAAACTAATTGGATGCTCCAGGGCGTGACGATCGTTGATCCGGCCAGTGTGACGATCGATGACACGGTGGAACTGCAACCGAATGCAGTAATCGAGCCGCAAACCCACCTACGGGGTAACACAAAAATTAGTGCAGGCTGTCGGATTGGCCCGGGGAGCCTAATTGAAAACAGCACGATCGGCGAAAACACCACGGTTCTCTATTCCGTCGTGACCGATAGCACCGTTGCTTCTGGAACCTGTGTGGGCCCCTATGCTCACCTCAAGGCGCAGGCATCGGTTGGTTCTGGCTGCCGGATTGGTAACTTTGTGGAAGTGAAGAATTCCCAAATTGGCGATCGCACGAATGTTTCTCACCTGTCCTACATCGGGGATGCAACCCTGGGGCAGCAGGTTAACGTGGGTGCGGGGACGATTACGGTGAACTACGACGGTAAATACAAGCACCGCACTGTGATTGGCGATCGCACCCGGATTGGTTCTAACTGTTCCCTCGTGGCTCCCTTGACGATCGGTTCGGATGTCACAACGGCGGCGGGTTCCACAATTGTGGAAGATTTGCCCAATGACTGTCTGGCGATCGCTCGGGTAAAACAGGTGGTGAAGCCCGGTTGGCGACCCAAGTGGCTGCGTCAGGGGGCGACTTCGGCGGAATAAGGTCGGTTCTGCGTCGGCGTGTTCTGGCGTGTTCTAAGGGGAAACCCGACAAGAGCTGGGGCGGGTGCAAGATTCCTCGGAGGCTTCATTACTCGGAGGCTGGCGTGGCTTGGGATTTGCGGCGGCGGCAGCGATCGGAGCAATACTTCACCTCGTCCCAGCAGTCTGCCCACTTTTTGCGCCAGGTCATGGGGAGGCCACAGACGGCACAAGGTTTGCTGGGAAAGTCGGATTTCTTACGCTGTTTAGCCATGGGGTTCGATCGAGAAAGATAAGCAACCGGGTCGGAGAACCCAGGATAGATAACAGTCGGGATAGAAGAAGCATGACCCTTTTAAATTGTATCCGGATTGTTTTGGTGGAACCGGCGGGGGCGCGCAACGTGGGGTCGATCGCGCGGGTGATGAAGAATATGGGGCTACAACAGCTTTGGATCGTCAAGCCAGAGTGCGATCCCCTGGGGCTGGAGGCGCAGCATATGGCCGTTCATGCGAAGGAAATTTTGGCCTCGGCGCGCATCGTGGACAGCTTGCCAGCGGCGCTCCAGGGCTGTGGTCGATCGATTGCGACCGTGGGGCGGGAGACGCCGCGATCGGTGGAACCGCTGCGATCGGTGTTGCCTTGGTTGCTCGATCGGGACTCTGCGAAGGTTGGCGATCACGCCCTCGGCGGCGATGTTGCGATCATTTTTGGTCGTGAGGATCATGGGTTGAGTAACGAAGAGTTGCAGTATGCCCAGCGGCTGGTGACGATTCCAACCCATCCCGCCTATCCATCGCTCAACCTGGCCCAGGCGGTTGGGATTGTCTGTTATGAGCTGTTCCAAGTCCAGGGGCAGGAGTCCAAGCTGGGGGATCCTAGCCGAGGATCGGAGGGGCCGTTGTCGGGGGACCCTCCGGCTCCGTTCCAGGCGTTGGAGGCGTTCTATCAGGGCTTGGAAGTGCTCCTGCTCCAGATTGGCTATCTCTACCCTAAAACCGCCTTCAGTCGGATGCAAAAGTTCCGTCGGTTGCTGAACCGATCGCAACCCTCGGCGGCGGAAGTGGCGATGCTGCGGGGGATTCTACGGCAGGCCCATTGGGCGTTGGGGCAAGGGCGATCGACGACGGGTCAACCGAATGATGACGCTATGATTGAAGGAAAATCCGATCGAGCAATCGAGTTGGATTGTATCGATCGCAAGATGTCTGACGGGATGGAGTGATCCCTCAGCCCCATGCATCGCAAACTTATGCAAGAATCTATCTTTCATTGGGAGAAGTTTGGGGTAAAATCCCTGGAACTCCACGTTGTAGGAGTCATTAGTTGATGAATCGTGTGGGTTCTCCGTCGGTGCTAGAGCAAAGGGTTTGAGTCGCTTGGATGACGGTTTAATACGGATAAGGGTATGAAGAAATCGCGTGGTTTATTTGGGTTTACGTTTCTGACTGGTTTTCAAAAACCTCGCGAACAATCTCGTTCAGCCCGAGACGCTCAGCGCCAGCGTTCTGCCACTCAACCCCCTCGGACGGACTTGTCCAAATCCCCATCACCCAAATCCCCATTACCCAAATCAACCGCCTCGGCGGGGCCGATCGACGATCGCACTGCTCGGGAACTTTCGGGTCGCCGGAAGCTTCGAGATAGGACGAAATCGTCGGCTTCTGCAAAATCGTCATCCTTGGACTGGCTGCCTTGGTTCCAATCCTCGACCATGAAAGGGACGCGGAGCCAAGCGGTGGGTCAGCCTAAGGAGAGTTCCCGCGACCGTCGATCGGAAACATCAAAAGCTCACCGTCAAGGTTCCGTCGTTCCCTTGCGTCCTCCCCAGGGGGCTAAGCTGGGAGCGAAGCTGTCCAATCAAGCCGTGTCTACCTCTTCAGCCGTGTCTAATCCTTCTGTTCCCAACGCTTCTAGCCATTACTCATCGGGATCGAATCGATCGAACTCCGGTCGCCCAAGCTTGGAAGAATTACGCAGTCGTCGTCGCTCTCGTCGGGGATCGGCGGAGGGGCGATCGACGGGCGATCGTCAACGGGTGGCTCGTCCGTCGATGTTTAATCCGCCGGAAAACCCGATTCCGTTGCCAACGCCGCGATCGCGATCGGGAAAAGCGTTACTGGTGGGGGTGCGGTTGTTAATCCTGGGGGTGGGCTTGGGGGTGATTGTTGGGACGGTGTTCTCGGTTTGGGATCCCACGGCCCATATGGCTGGAGCGAGTGCTGGGGATCAGGCGGCGAGTCAACCGGAGAAGCCCCAGGAACCCCCTGCCTTGCCCCTAGCCCAGGAAGCGGCTCCCTTGAAGGCGCAAATTCAATCGGTCTTGGCCCAGAATGACAAACTCACTGCTGGGGTGATGCTGGCGGATTTGGATACCAAAGCCTATGTAGATATCAATGCGTCGGAGTCCTTTGCGGCGGCTAGTACGATTAAGTTTCCGGTGTTGGTTGCCTTTTTCCAGGAGGTGGATGCGGGACGGGCGACACTGAATGAAATGCTGACGATGACGAAGGACTTGGTGGCGGATGAAGCGGGGGAGATGCAGTTCCAGCCTGTGGGGACTAAGTTCTCGGCCATCAAAACTGTGACTGAAATGATGGTGATTAGTGATAATACGGCGACGAACCTGATTATTAATCGGTTGGGGGGAGCGGCGGAGCTCAATCAACGGTTTGTGAGTTGGGGGTTGGTGAATACTCAGATCCGCAATTGGTTGCCGGATGTGAAGGGGACGAATACGACCAGCGCCAAGGATATGGCGACGTTGTTTGCGTTGGTGCATGAGGGTAAGTTGGTGTCGATGAAGTCCCGCGATCGCATTTTGGACATCATGCGCAAGAGTCAGGCCCAAAGTTTGCTGCCGAAGGGGTTGGGGGAAGGGGCGTCGATCGCCCATAAGACGGGGACGATCGGGGAGATGTTGGCCGATGTGGGGTTGATTGATACGGCGAATGGCAATCGTTATGTGGCGGCGGTGTTGGTGAAGCGGCCTCGGGATGACGATCGGGCGGAGACGCTGATTCAGCAAGTGTCGAAGCTGAGTTATCAGGCGTTTAATCAATCTCAGGCGGTGGTTCCGGCTCCTGAAAATTCGGATACGCCGGGTGCGCCGGATGCGCCGGATTCCGAGAATCGCCCGACTCCCAATAACCAAAATAACAATATTGGTCGATCGCGGATTGCTCAGCCGTAATGGGATGGGAGTGTGTTGAATTTGGGGTGTGGCGCGATCGCGGCCATTCTCTATCGTAGCGTTAGCAAGATCTCTGGGCGGCCAAGTTAGTAGGTAATTCTGCTTGGTAGAATGGGATCCTGCTAATTGAACGATCGTTTCTGGAGAACACACCATGGCACAGGCAACTGGGCTGGATATTGCCAGTCTTGAGGCGGAGCTATCCCAACAAAGTCCTCAAAAAATTCTGGAGCGCGCCCTGGGTTTGTTTGACAACATTTATATTTCCTTTAGTGGGGCGGAGGATGTTGTCCTGATTGACATGGCCCACAAGATCAAGAAGGATGTGAAGGTTTTTAGCCTGGATACGGGGCGGCTGCATCCTGAGACCTATCAGTTTATCGATCGGGTGCGGAAGCATTACGGAATTACGATCGAAATCATGGCTCCTGAGACTGCGAAGTTAGAGGAGTTTGTGCGGGAGAAGGGGCTGTTTAGCTTTTATGAAGATGGGCATAAGGAGTGCTGCGATATCCGCAAGGTGGAGCCGCTGCGTCGCAAGCTGAGCACGGTGGAAGCGTGGATTACGGGGCAACGGCAGGATCAGAACCCGGCGACGCGGGGCAAGGTGCCTGTGGTGCAGGTGGATAATGGGTTTTCGACGCCGGATAATCAGTTGATTAAGTTCAATCCGTTGTCCTATTGGTCTTCGGCGGATGTGTGGATGTATATCCGGACCTATGATGTGCCGTTTAATCCGCTGCATGAGCGGGGGTTTGTCAGTATTGGTTGTGAGCCTTGTACCCGTCCGGTGCTGCCGAACCAGCATGAGCGGGAAGGCCGCTGGTGGTGGGAAGATGCGGGTAAGAAGGAATGTGGCTTACATGCGATTAACCAACAGGGTTAAGGGCTTGTTGGGTTAAGTCAATCTCGGGTTAGGCGGCTGGGTTAGCTGCCTAATCTTGGCGGGTTTGTTTGATCGGGTATTTGCATCTAGAAAGCTTTGCGAATCTCAAAGGGTGGTTGCTTTCTAGTTGTCATAAAGTCTTCTGAGAATTGCTCTAAGCGTTCAAATAAAGATTGCCATGGCGGAGTTTGGGCCATAAGAACGATCGCATTCCCAACTTTTTTAATATAGATTTTGCTGCCTGTACTTTGAAAGTCTGCGGGAAGTCTGACAATTTGGTGAGTGCCGTCGGTACTAATTTTTGCGGTATTCACGGGGCAGATCCCTTCAAGAAAATGGATCAAGGAACATTGAAAAATTAGCTGTTTTTTCAATATGCTCGGCTGTAAATTTCGGATGAGGGAGAAATGCTTGTAAGAGCTTAATACAGCCATTGAGTGTGGTCTGTAACATGATGTGATTACCCGTTGTAGAGTTGGCTTATTAATATTGATCTCGTCTGTTAGTCGTAGCGACTTGCTTGACTCTTACGAATCATCATTTTTCCAGTTGTTAGTTCCAATTATTAGCTTGATATCTTATCCTCGAAAAGACTGTATTGCTACGGCTATAGCCTGTTGAAGATCGCTAGAATGGATCCAGCCAACAAAAGCAGCATATTCACACTTGCCGTAGTGATTAGCAATAAAAACATGATTGACACCGACGACATTAGTCCAAGTTCGGATGCTAGTGCCATCAGTGAAAGAAAAAATAGGTTTTGATCTGGGAAAGTCTTTTTCACTAGCATCCGTAATTCCGGGTACGGATCTAAAATGTTCGATCAACTTTGAGATCAAATTGTCTTCTGGTGCAGGGAGTGGTTGTCTGGGTTGTGACCAAAATTCTTGAATCACTTTAACAACTGCGGCGTGGGTTCTCAGTGCAGGATGACTGACCCCATCTAAACGAATGAAATGCGCATGTTTAAGCTTAGTAGACTCAATTGTGACGGTGCCGTCATCTCCTCCACTGGTATTTCCAGCAATCACTAATGTAGGAATTTGAGCGGTAATCTGCTCGGCTAGAATGCGGCGATTTTGACCCAAATACTTTGCCATACCAATTCCCCAGCCAAAGGGATCAATAATTCTTGCTAAGTCTGCTCCGCCAATAGGGGAACCTAATAACACTAGAGATTCACAGCGTTCCCACCAATCTGGATGTCTGGATAATACTTCTACCCAAAGCACACCACCGAGAGAGGTTGCAATGATTCGAATAGGGATGCCCGGATATTGTAGCAATGCTTGTTCGGCAATTTGCTCAAGTTTGCCAATCAGAGGTTCAATTTCAAAGTGAGTTTGAATGAAACCAAGGCTTGGGGCAACCACGTAAGACTGCGGTGGAGCTACTGTGTGGGCTAAGCTTCCCATCGCTCTGTTGTTGTCTGTCATTCCATGTTGAGAAAACAATATGAGCTTGATGTGATTCGATGAGGCCATAATTGGACTTTATGTTACTTAACACACAATCCTAGCAACGAAATTATACGAAAAGTTTCCGTATATCCCCTTGATTGAGTAGATGTCCTGAAGCTTGCTGTTAGACAACTAACCAAAGCTACAGGACTCTTACGCTTAAACCATTACCGCTGCCGTTCGCGACTAAGAATGCTGATGTATTGCCCGTCGGAATGCACGATCTTCATCGGTTGACTCCAGTGAATTCGATCGGCGATCCGATGCGCATGGAATTGATTAATTGTATCCTGTACGAATTCTTTGTGACCGATTAAGTGGATCTGTAAGCGTTGTTTCTCATGTTGAACTTCACGATCGCTGCGATCGCTAGACCCTTTCGCCATAATTGAGCTTCTCCTGTTGTGAGTGGGTAAGAAGCCCAAAAATTTAGAGCCACCCCGTTTGACATCACAAACAAGAGTGGCTCGATCGAATGTTAAAATTCTCAACAAGCCTCCTTGCTGCTTACTCAGCGAGGGGGAATAGCTACCCAGAGTTGTTTGCCGCAACAAAGGGTAGTGCCCTAAATTTTTGGATCCCAGCGACTCCGTGCTTCATGCCGTACCGTCAATCGTAAGCCCAACTGAAAGAAGGATGTCCACGGATTCGCTATGACAGAACAGCCTACGGAGAAACCCAGGTAAAGTCAAGCCCATTGGGAAAACTTTACGAAACACAACCTAGGTTTACAGACATCGCATCGATCGTTCCAGTACGGTTTATTCGTCTCGATCGGGAATGGAGAAATTAATATTTCCTTGGTTATAGTTTAGGCATTAGGAAAATTTGCCAAACTGAATGAATGGGTTGGCTGGAAATGCGGCAATGAAGCAAGAACAAGGGGTAATGGGGCGCGGGGCAAAACAGAGTCTGAGGAACCCTTGGACATTGCAGCGCTGGCAACGAGTCATGGTTCAGTGGGTTCTGAGTGGGCTGTTGGTGGTTCTCGTTGCAGGGCCGATCGTAGCTCAATCCCCTGCGCCGCAATCCCGTGAGGCACTGATTCAACGCATTCAAGACCAAGCGAAGCGAGATTTGGAGGTGGGGCGTACCCAGCGTCCGGAGGATGTGCGGAAGCTCTTTGCGGAGGAAGCGAAACAAGCTGGACTGCCGACTAACGAAATTGATAAGACCTATGATGAAGCCTACGCCAAAGCCAAGGATGAGAAGGAAACAGATCCCAACGAAGTCACCAAAGTTTTGAAAGATTGGCGGGGTTGGTTAGCGGTTGTTGTTCTGTCTGCTGTTTTCGCATCGTTTAAGGATACAGTAACTGAAACCATCAAAAAGATTTCAACAGCAATCAACACCTGGATTTATCAACGGTTTTCAGGGACGCGGCTGTTTTGGAATGTAGCGTTGGAAAAGTACCGCAAGGCGCTGTTAGTGAAGCACCGGGAACTGAAGATTCCCTTTCGGCCTAATCGACCGCTGCAACTGGGAGAAATCTATGTGCCGCTCAAAGTGGCGGGCGATCGCAGCAATGAGAAAGTTGAAGCTTTGCAGGCTGTGCGAGAGCATCGACGGCTGATGGTGAAAGGGGCACCCGGCTCCGGAAAAACGATGTTGCTGAAGTATTTAGCCCTGAGTTATGCCGAAGGACGGCTGCGGTTGTCGGGGAATCCGATCGTGATTTTGTTGGAGCTGTATCGGCTGAACAGTGGGGCAGAAATGTTACCGCTGTTGCTGGAGGCATTGAAGCGGGACGATTTTCCCAATGGGGAGAAATTTTTGCAGCAGGCTTTGGAAAAAGGCAATGTCTTGCTGCTGCTGGATGGGTTGGATGAGGTAAATAGTTCCAATCGGGTGTCGGTTGTTCAGCGGATTCGGGATTTTCTGGATCAGCATGAACAGTGTGGCGTGGTGATTACCTGTCGCACACAGATCTATCAGAATGAGTTCGATCCGGTGGTGAATCGCACCCTTGAGGTGGTGGAGTTTACCGATGCGCAGATTCAGCAGTTTTTGCGGCCTTGGCGATCGGAAATGCCCCCAGAAAAGTCGGTGGAGCAGTTGTTACAAGCATTGACCGATCGACCGCGAATCAAGGAACTAGCGCGCAATCCGTTGCTGCTGACGATGATTGCCTATTTGTACTGCGATACCCCGTTTGTGTTACCCCATTCCCGATCGGAGTTTTATCGGGAATCGACACGCTGGTTATTGGAACTGTGGGATGGGTCGCGGCAAACGCCCAATCATTACAAGGGGTTTACCAAAGGATTGGTGTTGCAGCATCTAGCGCTGTTTGCCCAGGATCAGACGGGAACCCAGGGCGATCGTAAGACCTTGGATTTTCGGGCCGTGATGGCGCAGATTAAGGCTGTGCTGCCGGGATTGAATCTCGATGGGGAGAAAGATGCCACTGCAATTTTGGATGAGATTGTGGAGCGGAGTGGCCTGCTGTTGCGGATTGATGGGGGAGCACGCTATCAGTTTAGCCATTTGACGTTGCAGGAGTATTTTGCGGCAGCGGAACTGGTGGATAAGCCCCAGGAGCTAGTGCGGCGGTTTGAGGCGGATATGGTGGCTTGGCGAGAGGTGGTGAAGCTGTGGTGTGGGCTGGCCAATGAAAGTACGGAGGTGATTCGGCGGGTTTATGCTTTGCAACCCGTGATGGCCTTGGAGTGTTTGGCAGATGCCCAAAATGTGGAAGCAATGTTGGCAGATGAGATCATCACTAACTTGAAGGGAGCTTTAGGACAAGGGGATGCGGAGATCGAACGAGCTTTTGGAGCTGTAGCAGCAGATACACGACCTCGTGGCTTGGCAGTATTTGAGTTTTTTCAGCAACAACTTGCCAATACTCCTGCCCAAGGGACTCAGTGGCAGGCGACTGCGAATGCATTATCGTTTACCAATTTGCCCAAAGCAACCCGTGTTTTACTAGACCAAGTGGAGAGAACCGATAGCATTTGGGTTCCTTTGGTGCGGATGGGCGATGTTGCAGTACCCGAAATTGTCAAATTTGCGGCAGCGGCTACGGGAAGGGATGCCATTTCAGCAGTACATTGTTTAATCCTGATCAATACAACGGATGCGATCAAGGTGTTAGTCCCGTTGCTTTGGCATGAAGACGAAGCAATCCTAGGACTGGTCACTTGGTATTTGGCTGAGGTTATGGTTTTACCATCGGTGCAGGAAACCTTGCGAAACTATGGGCAGAATGAAATATTGAGCACACCTGTGCTAGCACGAATGAAGTTGATTTTTTTTGAGCATCCGGCGGCAGAGTTGGGGCGGTTGGATTGGGTGTGGGCACCGTTTTTGGAGCCGAAACATTCGCAGTTGCCTGCTATTGCTGGACGGGTGGCCTATCTGATGACGCAGTTGCCCATACCGCAGACGTTATCCAAACTTGACCCGCGCTTGGTCATTCCAGTTTGTACCATTGCACTCGCAGATCAGATTCAGAAACCCATTACGTTAACGCCCCGCTCCCAGTCTGGCTGGTACACCTTGCTGCACAGCCTGGAACCGGAAATCCAAAAACAGTTGGTAGAGCGCCTCAACCAAGAACGTCGGCCCACAACTCAGGATTGGCGAGATACGTTCAAGAAGCTGACCTATCGCTTCCAAACCAGTTGGCATTATCGAGTCGTATTAGCCATTGCATTTTCAGCATCTTTGGGAGCCATGACTGAAAGTGTTTATCTACCCTTTCAAAATAAAGAAGCTTGGACAAGCTGGTTACTTGGTTTACCAATCATTGTGATTGTGGATACGTGGGTTTTCCTGTGGCAAGGCATCGCAAAAACTCCTGATGAACAACAAAGATTAGACAACGATCTTCTACTGCAATTCGGTATATTTGGCTGGCTGACATTTTGGCAAAAGCTTCGGCAATTGATTAAAGATCGATCTGTTTGGGAGGGGATAGAACCTCTTTGCCAAGTTTTAATGAGTGAGCAAGCTTTCGCTTTCGCTTTCGCTGTCGCTTTCGCTGGCGCTTTCGCTGTCGCTTTCGCTGGCGCTTTCGCTGTCGCTGTCGCTGGCGCTGTCGCTGGCGCTTTCGCTTTCGCTTTCGCTGGCGCTGTCGCTGTCGCTGTCGCTGTCGCTGGCGCTGGCGCTGTCGCTGTCGCTGTCGCTGTCGCTTTTGCTTTTGCTTTCGCTTTTGCTGGCGCAGTCGCTTTCGCTGGAGCTGTCGCTGGCGCTTTCGCTGTCGCTGGCGCTGTCGCTGGAGCTGTCGCTGTCGCTATCGCTATCGCTGGCGCTGGTATTGGCTTTTGGTTCCGAGCTAAGGAGAAACCTGATTCCCGTCGCTACTGGGCCATTCTTGCCTACCCTTTCTTTTGTGCAGGGCCACTGGTTCTGCTCTATGGTTCCCTGGGGCTTCACAACTGGTTCCCTTGGCCTACCATAGCTCTGATCTGGGGCACCGTCTTTGCAGTCTGCACCGTGCTTTGGCAGTGGGGCAAATGGCAAGAACGCAAAGCCCGCAATCCCCTCCAAGGCATTTTGCCAGAGCACTATCGCCCCCAGTAGGCTGAGTTCCGTGGCCTATCTCTGCGCCCAGTGCTTTCCCAAGCCAGATCAGAAAGCAGCATAAGCTATCCACTAGTTAGCCTATATTCCCAGCAGAAATAGAAATATCCATTCTGCGTTGGGAGCACCCCTAAAATGGCATCAAGCTTTCTAGGATTTGCCTTCGGCTTAATCGGCCTCCTTCTCCTGTCCCTGCTCGGCTTTGCAGGCATCCAATGGCTCAACCTGCCGATCGGCAGCTTAGTCGATTGGGTTTTAGGCGGTGCCATCTTCTGGTGGTTGCTCGTCATCGTCACCGTCCCCTGGAACATCCACTTCCAAGCCAAAGAAATCCTCGCCGAAGCCGCCCTCTCCGAAGAACGCGACATCCCGATCGACCCCAAACAAATCCGCTACACCCAAACCATCGCCCACCGCGCCCTCCTCCTCGCCCTCGCCCTCCACATCGCCTCCGCCCTCGGCCTCTACATCCTCTCCGCCCTCGGCATCAGCGCCATCGGCTACATCGCCTCCATCGCCGCCCTCCTCCTCACCGGACTGCGCCCCGCGATCGAAGCCTACCGCTACTTCATCAACCGCCTCAGCCTCATTCGCAAAAACCTCGCCTACCCCCGCGAAGACGTCGCCGAACTGCGATCGCGCCTCACCCAACTCGAAGAAACCAGCCAACGCCTCGACAAATTTCTCGATCTCGAAGCCCCCAACTCCTGGGCCGCCAACCAACAACACAGCCTCGAAACCCTCTCCCGCCGCATCGCAGACCTCACCGCGCACCTTGAAGCCCTCCAAGCCACCAACGATCGCGACCACGATCGACTCTCCCGCGAAGCCCGCCAAGCCATCTCCCAACTCAGCGAAGACAGCCAATTCCTCGACCACATCCGCGAAATCATTCGCTTCTTCAAATCCGCCTAATTCCGCCGAATTCCCCACCTACCCGATCGCCCATCCAAACACAAAAATACCCTGAAAAAACAGACCCATCCGCCCGTCTTCCCAAGGCATTTCATCCAACAAATAACAATTAATGAGGACAATGAGAACAACGACCCAAACACTACAGCATCGATAACTCGCCATCCACCTCTAGCCGTTTGAACTCCCCGATCGCAATAAACCGATCGGACAATTCATCCGCCACACTGGGGGAAATCCAACCCATTTGCTTCAGCAGATGGATCGCCACCGCATACTTGGCCCGCTTAGCCCCATCGATCGCCTTAATTGCTAAACCCATACCTTCGCCAATGCGGCCCACACACTGAACGCCCTCCGCCCCCGACTTACTGACCAACTCGCCATTCGTCAGCCGCATCAGCTCAGTATCAAACTCGCCGCTCCCAGCCACCAGATCAGGGTAATGGGTCATCGCCCGCAGGATCCGCTCTAGCTCCAAACTCTCCCCAGACGCCAACTGCGCATACAGCCACGCCATCTGCCGCAACTGCATAAAATAGGTCGGAGCCCCACAGTCATCCCGCGCCACAATAAACTCCGCAGGTGGAATTTTCAGCAAATCCGCCACCTTATTCAGAATCAACTGCTGCACCGGATGGTTGCGCTGCAAATAACCCGACGTCGGCACACTCAACTGCTTCGCCGCCGCCAACATCCCCGCATGTTTGCCAGAACAATTGTACTCTAGTGGACTCGTTTTACCCGCAGGAATCGGGCATTGCAACGCCGAAGGGTCAATATCCGCCCGCCACAGCACATTAAACACCTGGCGCGTCTGCTCAATCAGCCCCCGATGGGAACTACAAATTACCGCAATATCCCGATCGCTCAAGCCAAACCGCTCCACCGTACCCGTTGACGTCACACAGAGCGCTTGGAAGGGTTTCAGAGACGATCGGACAAAACTTTCTAGTTCAGATTGGCCCGCCACCAACAGCACCCGTCCGCGATCGTCACAGACCGTGGCATGGACATGGTGTACCGACTCAACAATGCCCTCCCGCAGCAGCTTAACGTCGAGTTCTGCGGTTTCTGTTTTTCTTCCTCTAGTCATCGGTACCAGCTACAACCAGCTAAATTGTGGGACGATCGTGGTACAAAACTGCACCACTACAAATTAGAAACGAAGATCGTGACCTTCCTGCAGAACTACGGTTTAATTTCCCTTTCTAGGTTCACCAATCTTCATCGAACGTTGAAAAGCCGAGACACAGCCTAGCCCAGCATGGCCCAACCAATACTAGCAATGACCAGCCCCAAAAAAACGCCCATGGCAAAAACGAGAGCCTGCTGCAACCGCTGCAACACCGGCTGGACTTCATAGGTGACGATTAAGCGATCTTGATCCAGAAACTCCGGCGTCTTCTGCCAAATTTGGCCATCGTACCATCCAGACTCTTCATAGAAAATCTTCGTATCCAACAATCGAGATTTGATATAGTTCCAACCCAAATAGAGCCGAACCAACAGCAAACAAGGAATTAAACAAGCTCCAGCCGCTGCCACTAACAAACATTCCAACGGAAATTTATGAAACGGAAAGCTTGCCGCCGCGATCGGCGCTGAGACGACTAAATTAGCAACAAAAGCGATCGCTAACGGTTTGGCAAAGCTCCAGCCCCGACACATGGCCCACTTAAAGAACCACGATTCTGACAATGCCTGAAACTCGTTGACAGGGCGCTGTTCCACCGGAACAGGGCAAGTAGAAGATTTCATGGTCAACCGTAGGATCAACGTCTACTAGCAGTATAGAGGGTCGCAGAAGGACTCTTAAAGCTTTTGCCGTTCTGGCCTGCGGATCTGGTTTGCAAATCTGGTCTGCGGAATGGGCATTCTCAAAACAAGCTCACCGTCTGTCATCTTCCCCGGCAAAAACGGCATTATAAAAATACAGGAACAATCCTAAGGTGTAGCGGTATGCTCGCAGCCACCGGCGGCTCACCTGTTCAGGGTGATTGATGAAGGTTATAAGTCAGGACTGCCATCTTAAATTACCTCTGGAGAGTAACCCCATGAAAAAGATTCCAGTCGCTTTAATTTTGCTGCTTGTGCTTGCCTTTATTGGTTTTGGAGATCAGGTGCTCCCCCGTCCGATCGGGCGCTACAGTCTCCAAGCTCGCACCTCGATCGATCAAATGATGCTGAACCTCTTCCCCACCTGGAAGCCCAAAAATCCCAACACGCGCACCCAAGACGCCCTCCAGCAAACCGAACAAAAACGCTAATGGGGCGGCAATTCAATCCTGCGTTCAACCCTGAATTCAACCCTGTGTTCCACCTTGTGCTCATGGCCGAATGCTGGAAAAACTATCCTCACCCCAGCCTGCACGACACAAAGCCCTGCACGACACAAAGCCCTGCACGACACAAAGCAAGGTTTTGGCGGGGTTGGTATTCACCAAACCCCTGGGTGAGAACAGTTCTTCAGACAAGAGCGTTAATCCCGCCAGTAATTTAGGCTTTCTTCAGCCAGCTAAACATTGCGCGGAGATCCTTACCCACTTCTTCGATCGGGTGCTCAGCTTCCCGACGACGCATTGCGATGAACCCAGGCTTACCCGATTGGTTTTCCAGGACAAACTCGCGGGCAAACTGACCGGTTTGGATTTCGGAAAGAATTTTCTTCATTTCCTGTTTGGTTTCATCGGTGACGATGCGCGGCCCACGGGTCAGGTCACCATACTCAGCGGTGTTGGAAATGCTGTCACGCATTGTCGCCAAGCCACCTTCCACGATCAGATCCACAATCAGCTTCACTTCATGCAAGCACTCAAAGTAAGCCAACTCTGGCTGATAACCCGCTTCCACTAGGGTTTCAAACCCAGCCTTGATCAGCGCACTCAAGCCACCGCAAAGCACCACTTGTTCACCGAACAGGTCGGTTTCGGTTTCTTCCCGGAAGGTGGTTTCCAGGATACCGCCCCGAGTTCCACCAATCCCCTTAGCGTAGGCCATGGCCTTGTCCCGTGCTTGGCCGGAGGCATCTTGGTACACCGCAAACAGGGCAGGCACCCCTTGACCTTGGGTGTAGGTACGGCGCACGAGGTGTCCCGGCCCCTTCGGTGCAATCATCACCACATCCACATCAGCGGGGGGCACGATTTGACCGTAGTTGATGTTGAACCCATGGGCAAAGGCCAAGGTTTTACCCGCAGACAGGTTGGGGGCAATTTGGGTTTCGTAGATCGATCGCTGCACTTCATCGGGCAGCAGGATCATGATCAGGTCAGCCACCTTGGTTGCATCCGCCACGCTCTTCACGTCCAGCCCTGCTTCCTTGGCTTTGACGGCGGATTTGCTGCCTTCGTACAGACCCACAACAACATTCACGCCACTGTCTTTTAAGTTTTGAGCGTGAGCGTGACCTTGGGAACCAAAGCCAATAATTGCAACGGTTTTACCGTTTAATAAATCAAGATTTGCATCCGCATCGTAATACATCCGCGCCATAGTTGGGATCTCTCCTTAATTCCTTTGCCCGCACGCATGGGGAAAATTTCGCAAGCTCTGATTTTACCAAGAAGGGGGGACGGGTAGAAATCCGCCGATCGGGTTGCGAGATCTGAATCTGGAATTTGGGTGATTTCAGTGCATTGCACCCCTAAAGGATCGATAGTTTCCACAAATCCACACAAATTTCCGCAAAGTTTAACTAAAAAGTTTGGCGAAACCAGGTTAGGGCAACAAGTTGGGCTACAGTATCTTGCGGAACGATGGAATGTTGCTAGAAAGCTGCACTACGTTTTTACCTCTGCAAATCGCATGAGTTGTACGAGTTCTGAGAACGGTTTGCCCCGATCGATCCATCCCATCTTGCAATTCTGTGTTTTGCTTCTGTGTTTTGCTTTTGTGTGTTCTGCCATGCCCCGTCTTACGATCGCCCGCTTTTTCCGAGAGTATTTTCCCTATCTGCTGCCCTCGGCCATTTTGATCTACATCGTCCTAGAGTCCTACCAGATTGACTTCCGTCCCTACTATGTCGCAGGTCGATCGGTCTTACTGGGTTTGGATCCTTACCTCAATCCGGTGGGTCTGCATCCAGAACTCTATACCCCTGTGAATGCGGAAAGTCGGCCTTGGTCAGGGTTCATCTATCCCCCCTTTGCAGCCCTGCTCATGACCGCCTTTAGCTGGATGCCCTACGGCACCGCCAAGGTGGTGTATAGCGTTTTTATTTTGTTCTGTTTGTGGTGTTTATTTTTCCAACTGCTGCGCCATCGGGGCTCGCCCCTCTCTCCCGCAGTCTTAGTCCTGGCCCTCATGAGCTTTCCCACCCTGGCCAGCTTTGAACGGGGGCAGATCGATATCCTGGTGTGCTGTCTAACGGTGTCAGCGTTCTATGCTTCCCAATCCAACAAACCACCCGTCCTACCGGGGCTGATGCTGGGCATGGCTTGCTTGACGAAAATCTTTCCCTTTGTGGCCCTGCTCTACTACCTCGTCAAACGGCAGTTTCGCATGGTGGCCGCGACGATCGGCAGTATCCTAATTTTCCTCACCCTGCCCCTGTTCTACTTTGGCTATCCCGTCTACCTCAACTTTGCCAAACGCACCTTCCCGGATCTCCTGGGGCAAATTGTCAATCCCTATCCCACCCAGACCCTAGGACAAACGGTGCTGAATCGCCTCGTTTTCGCGATCGAAGGCAACAAGCTCCTGGTGACCCATGATTTTGTCCATGGCTACATGAACCCGTTTTTGCGGGGGAAACCGTTTCTGGCCCTCACCGTGGGCGCGATCGCCTTTGCAATCCTGTTCTACTTTCTGCGCCCCCGCAAAGAAGATGAACAGTTTTTCTCGTTATTGAACACGATCCACCTGTTCAATCCCCAGACCTGGATTATGGGATTGGTCTGGTATTTTCCCTTTCTCTTCCATCATTTCCAGCGGACGACGGCCCTGGGTAAATTCTGGCTGGTGCTGCCCATCTTTATGCCGCCCTTTACCAACAGCAATGGCATGTTGGCCTATGCCGTTACCCTGGCCTTTGCCATTCCCGGCTCCCGCAAACATTTACTGCTGCCCCCCAAAGCCCCCGAAACGCCTTCGGTGACTCCCCCAACCTCCAAGGATGTTTGGGACTGATGGCAAAGCAAGGGATTAGGTTGCATCTGCTGCTGCAAACTCTAGTGCCAGCAGATTGTGGGTTAGCGGTTAATGCGGTTGAGCAACCACAGGGAAGCCGCACTGCCAATAAAGTGAGCCGTAATCAAATGGGTATTGGCTAGCACTAGAAAAATATCGAGGGGCTGAATAATTTGATTAATCGCCAGGGGGTTAAAAATGGCCCCCATGGAGAGAAAGGCTTTGCCCAGGAGCACTCCGGTAATCGCTTCTGCGGCCATGACTGCTAGCAGCAAGCCCACCCCCCGCACTAGCAAGCTCCTCCAGAGGAACTGCACGGTTTCTGATTTTTTTGGGCGAAAACTGGGATTGGTTTCCTGCAACCGGCGACCGAGTTGGACGTATTGGAACGATCGATAGATGCAGTAGGCCAGAACGAATAAACTACAGGTCGCAAAAAAAATGCCACCCCCCGTTCCCGGATTGGCCGCCGAGGCTCCTGGTGTTGCCGATCGGGAAAACGCCGCTGCCGACAGTACTGCAAAGATAAAAATCAGCCCAGAAATAATTGCGAGGACGAGCTGTGCCCAGAAACTGACCCATCCCACCAGGCGAAAGGTCTTGGCAATCTGTTTCAGGTTGGGGGGCGCAGGCGAATTATCAAGTTGGCTCGTCATACCGACTGTTCCTAAGCAGATTCTAAGCAGCGTTTTTGAGTAACCCTTTGTTGTGTGCCTCTTTGTTGTGTGCCCCTTTGTTGAATAACCCTTAATAATTGTATTGAAATTGAAAAACAACAGTCAGAAGGGCAGGATTCAGAGTTTAAATACAAATTTTAGGGGAAGAACTGAACGAGGCTTCTATGAATCTATAGCATCCCCAGTCGGATCAGGCATAATCCAATCAAATCTCTTAAGTTCTCCATACTCCAGAACCCATGACTGTAAGCGAATCTAAACAACTTCGCATTCTGATTGTTGAAGATGATCCCATGATGCAGTTGGGGTTAGAGCAATCCCTAGGCGATAATCCCCACTACACGATCGTGGGGCAGGCCAGCGACGGTTATACCGGTGTGGAAATGGCCTTAGACCTTAAGCCGGATATCATCGTCATGGATATTGGCTTGCCCCGGCTAGATGGCATTGCCGCCACGCAGCAAATCCGAGCCAAGTTACCCAATGTCCGAGTGGTGATTCTAACGTCCCATACCACCGATACGGAAATCATCGCAGCCCTCTCCAGTGGAGCAGATGCCTACTGTATTAAGGGTGCAGACATCGATCGACTCGTCACCGCCATTTCCGTGGCCCAAGAAGGGGCAACCTATTTGGATCCGCAAATTGCTCGCCGAGTCATTGATCACCTCAAGCCCCCCACCCGTCCCACCCAAATTGGTCAATTGTCACAACGAGAGTTGGAGGTGCTGCAACTGATGGTGGAGGGATACAGCAATCCGGAAATTGCCAATGCGCTGTATCTCAGTACGAATACGATCAAAACCCACATCCGAGGCATCATGAATAAATTGGCCGTGGACGATCGGGTGCAGGCCGCCGTAGTCGCCCTTCGAGCTGGTTTAGTCTAAGTGCTTCTTTTTGTCCCCAACGCCTTGATTGACCAGTTTTTGGTCGGTGTTCCATATCTTTGAACGTCTCAAAGTAACGGGCGTCGATCGCTGGCCCCAATATCTTTTGTAGACCCTGAAATTTAAAGTCTTGTAAGCCAAAGTGTCACATTCCCATAAAAAAAAGCACACTATTAAAGTATAAAAGTCTCTAAAGTATCGGGATCCTCTGTTAACTCCAATGTTCAATCCAAGTTAAGGCAGTTGAGAGTTCAGTAATTTATCGGGGACATCTTTTTCTACGGTCAGGAGTTTTACGAATGACAGGACCCCTCCCAATCGGATTAGATTAGGGAAAATTCCACCCTGAAGCGCTAATTGCCAATGCGTCTGACCTGAACTTACAAGAAACACTGTCTTACATAATTTTACGTCGGAGGTAAATTTCTCTCTTAAGAGGGACGTGAGGTCTGAAGTGGTTTGTTAGCTTCGTATTGTGGAAGGAGCAACTGCTAGATTCATGCAATTCACCTCCACGCAATCAACTTAGGGTGAGTTTGTTTGTCACTATTATCTGGATGTAAAACCCATGAAATTTGAGGATATCTACCAGTTTTTTAAGGATCCACCACCTTTCTATCTCAATAAGGAATTAGCCGTTTGCTATGTGTTTTCGGTGCTCCTCAAAGGAGATTCCTACGGGACAGAACTGATTCAACTCTTAGAGCAAAACCATCCTCTGTACCGTCTTTCGGACACCGTGCTCTACAGCGCACTGAAGTTCCTGGAAGATAACGAAATGGTTACAGGCTACTGGAAGAAGGTTGAGGGGCGCGGTCGTCCTCGCCGGATGTATCAGATCCGTCCGGACGCTGTAGCACAGGCCGAAGACCTGGCGAAACTCTGGGAAGGGTATGCCGTGAAGCGGGAAGCCAATGCTTCAGCAAAATAGGTAGGGATAACCGAATTACTTGGGGAAGACAAACCCAGCGTAGAGTGGAGTGAGAACACTTTCGTCCGTTGCCTGCCCATGAGTAATTCAGTCTTAATCTCTACGTTTTTGCTCACGCTCCTCTTGGCGATCGGACTTGGCTTCTTTATTCGAGCGTCAGTCAAAGATCGTACAGAGATTGTCCAGTTAACTTCCGATGAATCGGAAGATTCATTGTTGGCCAAGCTTAAGCAATATTTTGCAGAGCGTGCTTACCGTGTATCGCAGATTGATGCTCAGGCAAATTCTGTTGTCTTCGAGGGTTGGGTTCGCCCAAGTTTGTTTCTAGCAGGATTTCTGTCATTGCTAGCAGCGCTGGGTGCACTCTGTTTGGTTCTTGTGCTCTCATTTTTGTTGCCTGACTTCACAGGCGTATGGATAGGATTATTAGCCTTTTCGCCATTGGCCGGTGTGTTTTACTGGCGGAAGGCAGGTCGGAATGAACAGGTTTCGTTAAAGGTTGAATCGGAGCAAACTATTCGATCGGGGAAAAGTCTGATTACTGTGAAAGCTCACCGGGATGAGTTGGCAGAGTTACAGCGAACCCTGAACCTTAAATCTCTCGGATAACGATGGCTCGGTTCACGGAATGGCATGGCCGATCGGATTGGAACTTGTATGGCACCAATTCGCGAACGTCATCAATAGACTAAACAGGAATGAACGCTAAATACCCCCCAGCCGTGTCTCCCATGATGATCACAGCTGGGGGGTAAAAATTTGGGTTTCCCCTTGTCTCTGCCACCTTGTCTCCTGCCACCTTTCCCATGCAACAAAAAAGGGAAAAGTGTAGGTATCACTTTCCCCTGAAGTTAGATGGATTAAACGGAATAATAATCTCTAGCCGTGAGCCCCAACAGCAACGGGCTCAGCGTCATCTTCTGACTGCCGTAAGCTAGGGAAAAGAAAATGGTTCTCTTCAACGTACTGAGCCCCAAATAATCCTTTCTCTGCCCAGAAGTACCGATCGGTGGTATGCTCGTTACGTTTCACTAAAAGCAGGGCGGGGGGAAGAATGCCTTCAGCATGAATGAACCTGCGAGCTGCGGTGACTGGTTTATCATCACCACAGTCAATGCTAAATTGAGGCACACTTTCCAGGATTCTACGCCCTTCTTGACGTCGCCGACTCTTGCGCTTGCGTCTCCTTGCCAAACCCTCTACCTCCTTATCCTAGCTGCCAAGTTGTAGTACTTGTTACAAAACCGTCGAAAGTATATCGACTTGAACCTAAAATTTCAACTTGTTTTAATCCATCTATACAAAAGCTGATAGTTCGCGAAATGGCCGTTGCGATGGCACATATCTCACCCCTGCAAGCTTGCGCCGTTCTTAAGAACTAATACGAAGTGTAACAGAGGTTACAAAATATGAATTCAGCCAATACCTTTAAGTTACTGGTTACAAATACTTAAGTCAATCCATTTCTGTAAGAATTTAGGTTCGATCGGGTTAACTTCATGCTAATGCCAGCCAGCGCGGAATTTGTAGCGATTTGTCAGTCTCAGTTGCTGCTGCTGACCCAGTCTTGGCGGATCACCTTGGGGGCCGTCTACTTGGCGGAGGAATGGTCCGGCGGAGAAACGCCTAAGTTGGTTGCGATCGCAGCGGTTCCGACCTTGGAAGCTGCCACCGCCGCTTTGCAGCGGTTAGCTCAATCCACACGGGAGGCTGGATCACCCTTACCCCCTTCGCTGTCTGGGCAGGATTTGTCCGCCGAAATGAACCTGCTGCTCCAGCCTCCCCCGCGCCCGCACCTAGAAGAATCCCTTCCCAGTCCGGCCTATTTAACGACCTTGCATCCCTACCAACTGGTTCTCCCCTTGGTGCATGAAGAAATTGTCTTGGGCTTCCTAGTCACGGAACGCAACGATCGTCCCTGGTTGGAGATTGAACAGCAGGAACTGGATCCTGTAGCCAAGACGCTGACCCTGGCTTGTGTGGTGGATCAACGGGCCCAATGGTTGGATTATCAACAACGGCAGCAAGTACACCAACGGCAGCATCGCCAAGATGTGATGGATAACCTGATCCACCAATTTCGCAATCCCCTGACGGCCCTGCGCACCTTTGGCAAGCTTTTGCTGAGACGGCTAGCGACGACGGATGCCAATCGGGATGTGGCATCCAGTATCGTCCGGGAGAGCGATCGCCTCCAGGAACTTTTAAAGCAATTAGAAGGGGCTGTAGACCCCCCAGAGGTCGTTGAGTTAGCCTTGCCTGGGGTAATGGCCCCCTTAGCCCTCGGCCCTGCCACAGGGGAGGACGGGCCAGTTCCCACGCTCGATGTTCTGGGTACCGGTGGTCTCCAGTTGGAAATTTCGGCATTAGAAGACATTTTGCAACCGGTGCTGGCTTCTGCTCAGGCGATCGCCCAGGAGAAAAATCAAAGTTTTCAGGTGGCCATTCCCCAGGGATTGGCTGCGATCCAGGTCGATCGATCGGCCCTGCGGGAAGTGTTAAGCAACCTGATCGACAATGCCATTAAATACACGCCTCCAGGGGGCACAATCCAGGTGCAAGTGTTTCAGGAGCCCCATCAGTTAGCGCTTCGGGTGAGCGACAATGGCCCTGGCATTCCCCGAGAGGATTTGCCCCGGTTATTCGAGCGCCACTATCGGGGGGTACAGGCTCATACGGAAGTGCCGGGAACGGGGTTAGGACTGGCGATCGCTCGGGAGTTAATCCATCAAATGCATGGGGAAATCCAGGTCTTTAGTCCCCCGCAGCTAGAAGGCTGGATGGCTCAAGACCTGGATCCGGTGCCGACCCATGGCACCACGCTGTTAGTGACTTTACCGATCGTAACGGAAGATGCCTGAAGACTGAATCTGAAGACACCTGACGATTGAATCTACTGGGGAAGGAGTAAATCCTGGTTGAGTTCCAGATTGAGGTCAGTGTTGGGCTTGATGGAAATTAACTCCACCTTGTCCCCTCCAAAGACAACCCCTGCGATCGCCCCGGCTCCGGCCCCGGATAGCACTTCCCAAGCTTTGATGTTGCGATCGCCGGTCACAGCCGCAATGCCCGCTGCCGCCGCCGCGCCTAGGGCTGCATCTTTGACGATCGTGCCTGCGCTCGCGCCTTTCCGAATCACTTCCGTTTCGGTGATCTTTTCGGAGGTCGCCCGCAGCGCCATCCGGTTGCCATTGGCCATGACAAGTTCTTGGGCGACAAACTGGGCTGCACCTTCAGCAACCACCAGTTGACCGGCCACTTGGCTACCCGCCGGAATCAGCACTTTGCCATTGCTGGTCACAATATTTTGTGAAACGGTGACGGTCAAGTTAGACGGTTGGGGTTCATTCTTGCCGAGGAGAATCCGATCGGCTTGCTCATAGCGCACAGGAATGGAGGTTCCCGCTGCAATCCGAATCTGTTGGGGGGTGGGGCGATACCCCACAATGTAAGGCGAGGAAATCGTTGCAGTTTGGCCCGTGGTGTTCAGGGCTTGATAGATGAAGGCCGCTACCTCAGCACGGGTTGCAACGCGGTTAGGATTGAGCTGATTGATATCGGGATAGTTAACCACCATGTTCCGGGTAGTGGCTGCTGCAACGCTCGATCGTGCGTAGTTAGGAATATTATCGCCATCTCGATAGGTTGCTAGAATCGTGTCAGGGTTCTCAGAGCTGGTGTAGCGTAAACCGTTGGACAGAGACACGATCGCTTGGGCCCGGGGAATATTTTCATTCGGACGGAATTCCCCACTGGGATAGCCCGCCAAGAAACCCGTTGTATAGGCATTTTGAATGGCTTGGTAGCCCCAATAGGAGGTTGAAACATCCGTAAAGGAGGTTGTGCCCCGTACAGAAGGTGCGTTGAAGGCGTTGCGAATCATGGCCGCAAATTGTGCCCGAGTCACGGGCTCGTTGGGACGGAAAGACCCATCGGGAAAGCCCTTAATGACATTTCTGGCAGACAGTTCTTGAATAAAGCCAGAAGCCCAATAATCACTAGAAACATCGGAAAATGCAATGGAATTTTGGGCGTGGGCTGGCTGAACCTGAACCATGGGAGCGGCTGCGCCAGCCACGAGACCGAGAGCTAGAGAGAGGGAAATACCGGATTGAAGAGAGCGAAGCATATTTTGTTAACTCATTGAACACTGCATTTACTCCCTAGGACGGGTGGGCTCTGGCCAGGTTGCTCAGCCTAGGCCACTTTTCCAACTGGTTCAGTCGGCCAATTGGGAGGTGTAAAAATGACCGCAGTATCTACGTGTTTTCCAGGAGATGGCTGGATGGTTGCCAATCTGCTAGGGTACGATCCCGTAGTTGCTTCAACCTAGGGTTTACATAGCGTTATCCGGTTGCTGTGTTAAGGATAGATTAAAGCTCTAATAAAGATGATGAAAATACGGATATCGCCCTGAACGGGTCACTTTATACTGGATCTACTTAGAGAAAAGTGTGAGTGAGTGACAGTGCTGTCTCCGAAATTAGATGCTTCTGACTTGTGTTCTCTTCATGTCAGGGCGTGGATGAATGAGCACTAGCTGTTTATCCACTTAAATTGACCTTGATCTACACTCAGATTTATTTCAACGCAAAACTTTCTACACTCAAATCTGTTCACAATCCTGTAGTCACACTTTATTTGAACTTCCACACCCATAAATCACATACTTTCCATTGGCTGTAATTTGTACAGACCGTTAATCCATGTAATTAACTCATGTAATTGGCTCGAACTAACTTGCATAAATAATTGTTCTTCGTGCTTACCATGGGAGTGATTCAGCATCAGTGCTTTGCTGTTCATGACACCTTGAGTTGTGTGATTTATGTTTTGTTCTTTGAGGTTGTGTGATTTATGTTTTGTGCTTCATCTTCTGTGTGATGCATTTTGGAGTTCCCCCCATCCAGTTTTTAGGCTAGACCCATGCTTTACCCTGCACGCTCTGTCGCCGCTCATCTCTCTGGCAGCGATCGTCACTGCTTTAATCCCCTCCCAACCCGGCTAGAAACGCTTGCGGAGTTAGATATAGAAGTTTTGGAAGCCTTGGGGATTCGGGGCTTAATCCTGGATTGCGATCGAGCTATCCCCAGCGATCGCAAGCTTACCCCCCAAGTCAAAAACTGGTTACTCAAAGCCCAATCCGCAGGACTCCAAATGTTCGTCCTAGTGAATGAAGGGGACACCACCGATCATTGGAGTCAATCCCTGAATTTGCCAATTGTCTATGTGGCTAATCGTGCTTTGTTGTGGATCTTACGGGAGGCCGTCGCTTGCATGAACTTAACGGCCAAACAGGTCGTTGTCATTAGCGATCGTCTGCCCTCAATTTGGTTAGATGCTTGGCTGTCGGGCTGTATGCCTGTGCAACTAGGGCTGATCAGCCAGCCGAGTTCCTTCCCGTCGCGAGCCGAGGTATGACCCCCCAGAAGGTATTCTAGCCATCTAGGTTCCTTGGACATCCTGAGCTACACTGAGGGCTAGATTCTGGTTCGTTGCTCTTAATCCTCTTTGCTGCACGTGTTTTTATTCTTTCTGGGGCTGTCGATCGGCCTGCTGGCACTTCTCCTCTATCGGGCACGGCTCATGGCCAAGCTGGCTCAGTTGACTCGGGCATACCAGTTAAGTGATCCTAATCTCAACTTATCCCTCACGTCGCAGATCACTCGAATGATGCAGCGCTCCCATGTGCGGTGCGATCGTCTGCGACAAAATGTCACAGATCTCCAACATATTATTGATGCCCTTCCCATTGGATATCTACAAGTAGACGATGAAAATCAACTGACGTGGTGTAATCCCCAAGCGTTGCAATTGCTGGAAATTGAAAATTTTGACAGCTCCAGCCCCCGGCTATTGCTGGAAATTGTACGATCCTACGATTTGGATGCCTTGATCGATCGGGCCAGACATAAACAGAAAAGTTGTATGCGGGAATGGGTGTTTAATCCCGTATCGGTGGATGTCGCCAATGTGCAAGTGAAGCAGAGTCGGCCTTTACGGGGCTATGCATTTCCGTTACAGGAAGATTGTGTCGCGGTGATTTTAGAAAACCGAGAAGAAGCAACCCTCTTAGCCCAGCAGCGCGATCGCTGGACATCGGATGTGGCCCACGAGTTACGCACCCCACTGACTTCAATTCGTCTCGTCGCGGAAATGCTGCAATACCGAGTCGATGAGGATTCGCGCCAATGGGTCGATCGCCTGCTCAAGGAAGTGATCCGCCTGAGTACCCTAGTTCAAGAAATTCTCGATCTGAGCCAACTGGAAGCCAGCAAAAATCGTCCCCTCAAGCTCAGTCGTATTGATCTGCCCCAACTGATTCAATCCGCTTGGCTGAGTTTAGAACCCATTTCCCGGACTAAAGGTATTGACCTCCGCTACCAAGGGCCAGAGCGCCTGATTCTAGAAGGCGATGAAAATCGGCTCCACCGTGTTTTGATTAATCTTTTAGACAACGGTATTAAATACACAATTCCCGATCGACCCATTCGCATCACCGTGAATGTGATCCAAAACCCTGTTCCCACCCCGACCTGGGGCCCCGCTAACGCCACAACAATGCCCTGGGTTCAAGTTGACATTATTGATGGGGGCTTAGGGTTTCCGGCGGAGATCGATCTCTCGGTCGTGTTTGAACGGTTTTATCGCGCTGACCCTTCGCGCACCCGCCAGTCCGTTGGCCCCCACGGGCTATATTCCGCCCAGCCCAGTACCCTCCAACCCAGTACCCTCCAACCCAGTACTCCCAGTTCACTGAGCTCCGCCTCGGAAGCGATTGCACCCACCCTTGGCCAATCTTCGAACACCCCGTCCTATTCCTCCCCGTCCAGGCTGGAGGTTCAACCGTTTCAGCCCAGCAGTGGCAGCGGCCTCGGCCTCGCGATCGTGCGGCAAATTGTAGAAATGCACCATGGCACGGTTACCGCCCAAAACCATCCCGACGGAGGGGCCTGGATTCAGATTAAATTGCCGCAAAAGCAGAGTTAACGGGGGCGCACTTGCACAAAAGTGGTTAGCCCTAAGCCCCGATCGTCCGTTTGCAGTTGCAAAATCCGGGCGGTGGTGTTGGACTGCTCTAAGCGTTGCAGATCCAAGCGTTGACTAATACCCTGGGCGATCGCCTCAACCACGGCCTTAGGAGCCGGTTGACCGTTGAGGGTCAGGGTCATTTGCGTCAGTTGTAGCTTTTTACCCGCGATGACTTGGAGTTTCGTTTCTGCCACAATGGCGAGGCGATCGGGATAGCCTTGTTCTGTCAGTTCCGTTTGCAACCGTACGCGGCTATTGGGTAGGAAATCAACCTGCGGATTGACCAAGTCGTAACGAGCTACTTGATCGGCTTCTTCCGGTTGCAAAAAGCGAAAACTGAGGTTTTTAATGCGATCGGTCACCGTTGGCGATTGTAAGGCCCGATTTAAATCCGCCTCCGTCAAAAATAAATAGACACCCGCTTGTAGGGGTTTTGCTAATTGCGTTTTCAGCCCCTTTAGGACAATTGGATCCGTTTCTACTTCTAGGGTATCCAGGCGCAGACCCTCGATCGGAAACAACCCCCGGCCTGCAAGGCGCACTTTATTCACCTTGCCCTGCAAAATTTGGTGGTTAGGTGCATTATCAATCCGCACTTCCAACTGTTCCACCTGTTTAAACTGTTTACGAATTTGTTGCGCTGCCAAGCGATCGCCCACGACCCCCACCGGGGACACCAACCCTAACAGAATTGACAGCACAATCGTAAAAGGTTCCATGGGCTTCATCTCCTTCCCGATCGGTGGGTGGGTTTGCCGAAATTGTTGGGTTTACCAAATTGCTATAGCATTAACAGCGAGCATGCTTGGCGAGGTAAGACCTATCTCATGCAAGTTCTGCTATTCAAGCTTAGCAATTCAAATTCTGCATTCAAGTATCCTATGACAATCAAAGTTGGCGATGCGATTCCCGACGTGACCTTAAAGGCTCAAACGGGAGAAACCGTTAATCTCAAAAGTTTCATCGGCCAAAAGTGTGTGGTGCTCTACTTCTATCCCAAGGATGACACTCCCGGCTGCACCAAAGAATCCTGCGGCTTTCGTGATAGCTATACCGCCTTCCAAGAGGCTGGAGCCGAGGTGATTGGCATTAGTGGAGATAGCGTCAGTTCCCACCAGCAATTTGCTAACAAATATCAGTTGCCCTTTACCCTCCTCAGCGACGAAGGCAATGGGGTTCGCAAAGCCTTTGGGGTGCCCTCAACCCTGGGACTCCTGCCGGGACGGGTGACCTATGTCATCGATCGCCAGGGAATTGTGCGGCACATTTTTAATTCCCAACTCAACTTCCAAGGTCACATTGATGAATCATTATCCATCGTTCAAGATTTAGCCAAAGCCTAGGGCACCGCTCAGGAACCCCTGAAGCAGGAACCCCTAAGGTAGCCCCCCAAGAGGTAGGACTGAGACCGTGAACATCCTACCTCGCTGGGCTCTATCAATTCAGAATATCCACCAAAATGAGTGATAGGATTGTGCTGGCGTTAAGCTGAAGTGATCCCATGAGTTTGGGTCGAGTTCTAATTATCGAAGACGAAGAACTCATTCGTGAGACCGTCGCCCTGGCATTGACGGAAGAAGGCTATGAAGTCACGGTAGCTGCGGATGGCCGTGCGGCATTGGAAATTCTTCAGGCTTCAGCCTTAGTGGGTGCAGGTGGGAGTTCTGCCTACAGCAATGTTAACCAAACCGCTCCCCGCGAACAGCCGGATTTGATCATCCTAGATTTGATGTTGCCTAATATCAGTGGCTTGGATTTGTGTCGGCTGATTCGGCGGCAGGGGAGTAGTGTGCCAATTTTGATGCTGAGCGCAAAGGGCACGGAAACCGATCGGGTCGTCGGTCTAGAGATTGGAGCCGATGACTACATGACGAAACCCTTTGGGATGCGGGAACTCGTGGCGCGGTGTCGGGCATTACTGCGGCGGCAACAGCAATTTCAGCCAGCCCTCCCCGATTCCACGCTGGTCTTTCAGAACATCGTCATGTATCCCCAGGAATGCCGCGTTTTGGTCAAGGGCAACGAGGTCAATTTATCCCCCAAGGAATTTAAGCTGTTGGAATTATTTATGCGCCATCCCAAGCGGGTTTGGTCGCGTGATCAACTGTTAGAGCGCATTTGGAGCCATGATTTTATTGGCGATAGTAAAACCGTTGATGTTCATATTCGCTGGCTGAGAGAAAAACTGGAAAATGACCCTAGTAATCCCGAGTATCTCGTAACGGTTCGGGGCTTTGGCTATCGCTTTGGGTAAATCTAGCAACTGCCATGCTATTCAAGCTTTTAGTGATTTTGCATACCTTGGGGGCTACCGTCTGGGTCGGTGGCCATCTCGTTCTCGCGGTGACCGTTTTACCCCAAGCCTTAAAACATCAAGATCCCGATCGCATCCATCAGTTTGAGGCGCACTTTGAAGGGTTTGGACTCGCCGCACTGTTCCTCCAAGTCCTAACTGGTTTGTGGTTGACCTGGATCTATTTTCCAGGATTCCAGAACTTTGGAGCTTTCAATTCATTCTTGTCCCAATATATTGCCATAAAATTGGGATTGCTAGTGGCAACACTAGGTTTGGCCATTCATGCCCGCTTTTTCATCATTCCCAAACTGACTCAAGCAACGCTGAATGCCCTTGCCTACCACATTGTTGGCATCACAACCTTAGCGGTGTTATTTGTCGTTTTAGGTGCAGGAATCCGCCTAGGCGGACTCCTCTAACGTCCCTGTCAGACCCTCAACGGGAGCTTAGCAGACATTCATAAAGACGCTTACACAGCTTCTCCCATAGACACTCACACAGATCCTCCCATAGACACTCACACAGATCCTCACAGCGATCGCTGATGTAAGGCATCCTTGAGTTCAGCGGGAGCGAAGACCCCAAATTCGGTCATGATGCCCGCAATCAGTCGAGCAGGCGTCACATCAAAGGCAGGGTTGTAATACTCCACCCCTGAAGTGCAAATGATCGTTTCACCGATCTGATAGATTTCGCTGGGGTCCCGTTCTTCGATCGGGATTTCTTCGCCACTGGCAATTTTGAAATCGATGGTAGACAACGGCGCGGCAACGTAGAACGGCACTTGGTGGGCTTGGGCAATTAACGCCAAGCTATAGGTGCCAATTTTGTTGGCGGCATCGCCATTGGCTGCAATGCGATCGGCTCCAACCACGACGGCATCGATCATGCCCCGCTGCATGCAATGGGCCGCCATACTATCGGTAATCACAGTTACGGGAATTCCTTCCTGCACGCATTCCCAAGCTGTTAACTTGGCCCCTTGGAGGCGGGGGCGGGTTTCGTCAGCATATAAGCGTTCCAATCGCCCATCACGCCACGCAGATCGCACAACCCCTAAGGCCGTTCCATACCCTGCCGTCGCCAAGGCTCCCGCATTGCAGTGGGTGAGCAGGCGTAATTTCTGGGGCGTTTGGGGCAGTACAGCAAGGCCGTGGTCACCGATCGCTTGGCAGGTCGCCAAATCTTCTTGGTTGATGGCTTGGGCCGTTTCCACCAAAACTTGCCGCAAATGTTCGACGGAACCCAAGGTTTGTCGAGCGGTTTTCATCATGCGATCGATCGCCCAAAACAGGTTAACAGCCGTTGGTCGCGTGGCTCGCAGGGTGTCCGCAATCTGTTCTAGGTCTTGCAAAAAGCGATCGCGATCCTGGGTTTGAATTTCCCGTGCCCCTAAACAAATGCCAAAGGCCGCCGCCACGCCGATCGCTGGAGCCCCCCGCACAATCATGGTTTTAATGGCTTGGGCCATGTCATCGGAGCGGCTAATTTCAACGACGCTAAATTCGTTGGGAATACGGGTTTGGTCGATCAGGGTGACCCGATCGCCATTCCAAAGCACGGGATAAACTGGGTGGGCAGCCATAGCAAACAAGCTCGATAGAAGGTCAGGGCAATTATCTTACAAGATCGGAAGCGAGATCGAACGTTTGCGACAGTGCTATCAAAGCTAGCTTGCTCAGATAATACAACCCCATTGCGCGATCGTTGATAGGCAACTCGATAGAAGAAATCATTGTGCTCATCAGCTGAGCAAAACAATATCCAACCCAATCTCTTGATGCGCATTGCTATCAGAATCAAGGGGGTGAACCTTTAGCATCACCCATTGACGAGACTGTTTTCAATAGCGGATCTCAACCTGCTTACAACGATTAAATTGAGCCACAGATTTAGTAAATTGAGTCACAGATTTAGCATCCTGTTAACTTGAAGAATGGCTCATTGAACCTGCTTCCGGCATTGCCCTATGGTTTCAAGCTACCTGAGTCATCCCCCTCCCCCAAAGCAGCTACCTATGAATCTACCCTATGCATGTTGACTACCTGCATCAATTGACTGAACGTTCTCCCAGTCTATTTTTGGTGATTTCATTGGCGCTGTGATGAGTGCCGTGATTGGCCCTGTCCTAGAAGATGGCACCGTAGTCAGAGAAGTTCGTTTTCATTGGTGATAGAAATCAAAGTCGGTATCCGTTTATCTGAAATACCCCGATCGTGGGTCAGTTCTGACTCATTAGATCCTGTTAGCCGAATCATCAAGAACCCACTAAAGCTACTTGAATTTTTTGGTTAGAATTGGCTTATCTGAGTACTCGATCGAAAGCTTGACCAATGCAAGCCCCTATGTCCAAGTTAGCTGACATCCCGCTCCCAGAATGCTTGAATTCTCCTTTAGTGAGAATTTTAAGAAGATTAGGATTTTTTTGACCTAATTTACTGATTCTGTGTCGAATGGGTGAAAATGTAATATTATTCAAGGGTTAATAGCAGACTAGAGAGTTCTATTCTACAAGCTGTAGTTTTCAACTTTCAGGTTCTCTATTCGTTTTGATTGACATCAATGTTTGCTCTATCTTGATTCCTGTTAAGTTCTGAAATCAAAAACGCTTCAGAATAGGCAGGTCAAACTTGAGATCAATTGTATTGTGAGGTTAGATGAGATTGAATGGTTAGAAAGAAAAAAAACACTGAACCGCTAACTGGAGAAGCTTTGCTAAAGCGGGTGCGGGAGTTAGAGAATCTGAGCAAAGAGGAAAAAGCTCGCGAATGTGGTTATGTCACATTGACGAAGGCTGGTGCGGAACGGGTGAATTTAATGAAATTTCAGAATGCTGTGATTGAAGCATCTGGAATTATTTTGGATAGTAAACAGGGTAATTCGGGACGCAGTGGCCGCAATGCAAGTTATCGCATTAGCGTTCAATCCAATGGGAACTTACTGATTGGTGCGGCTTACACCCGACAGATGCAACTCAAGCCAGGAGACGAATTTGAAATCACCCTGGGACGGAAGCACATCAAGCTACACCAAGTGGATGCGGAAGACGAAGAGTAATCTGGTTTGATGTCTAAAGGTTTTAAATGATGTGATGAAATGATGTGACCAGGAGTAGTAGGTAAGAGTCAGGATGAAAAGGCTATTACCTACTACGGTTTCACCTTAGTTGTGCCTAATCCAGTGTGGTATGAGTTAATCCAAGTCAAGCTCCACCTTTGATTAATTGGCTAGGTAACTAAAATTAGGTAACCAACTGAGGAACTTCGGATTCGTCATGCAGTTTTGTATCTCTTTTGTCCCGCCATTAGAATTTGTACCGCGATTAACATAGTAGTAGTTATCCATGGAAAATATTGATTGGTCGATCGCTTTACCCGTAGGACTTGCGATCGCGATTTTTTTAGGAGGGATGTTAATGATGTTTAGTGGGATCTGGACTCAGCGAGGCCGGTAGACCCCGCATAAATGTCAGTTGATCTGGACGCATTCACTTAGCTCATTCACTTAGCCCATTCACTGGGTGCATTCATTTGACGTTTACCCAGTGAATTGGAAACATGAATTGGAAACATGAACTAGAAATCTGGCTTAGAAACAGGCGACTTTCCAGAAGGTTTGAGAAAACACTATTACTGATGAAACTTTTTGAAAGTCGAACTCAGGTTTGATCTTGACATGCATATTTCGTTTTCTAGTTGGCATTTTCTGGGTGACAGGACGATCGAACGAGATCGCCATTAACGGGTTGCTAGTGTTAGTTTGGTGAGTCTTCAGTCAATTATGAGTCTTCAGTACGTTGTGAGTTTCGGGTGAATTGTCTATGGCGAGTGTTTGCTGCCTGGGAGAAATTCTATTGGACTGCATTGCCGATCAAGCGGGTCTGCCCCTCGATCGGGTGGAATCCTGGACATCCTATCCCGGCGGGGCTCCGGCCAACGTTGCCTGCGCGTTAGTCAAATTAGGAACCCCGGCTGGATTTATTGGCTGTGTTGGACAGGATGATGCAGGCAGTCTTTTGGTTCAACTTTTAGATTCGATCGGGGTGGATACCACCGCTGTTCAGCGCCATGCAACTGCACCGACCCGATCGGTGATGGTTGTACGTTCCCAGTCCGGAGATCGCCAATTCGCGGCCTTCCGAGACAACATTGACACCAGCACGTTTGCCGATGCGCAGTTAAATGCCACGGCCATTCCCTTAGACTGGCTGACAACGGCTGATTATCTGGTGACTGGAACATTGGGCCTCGCAGAACCGAATAGTGCAGCGGCGATTATCCATGCGGTCGAAGCCATGCAGCAAGCTAACCGTCGGATTTTTGTTGATGTGAATTGGCGGCCTGTCTTTTGGAAGGATGACAGCTTTGCCCCCACCTTGATTGTAGACTTGATCGATCGTGCGGATTACCTCAAGCTCACCGACGAGGAAGCGGACTGGCTATTGCAAACCCAGGATTTACAGGTGATTGCCGATCGCTTTCCCAACTTGCAAGCCATTCTGATGACGGCGGGGGAAAAAGGGTGTACCTACTGGATTCGCGGCCATGCAGGACAGGTTCCCGCCTTTGCAATCGAGGTCATGGATACCACGGGCGCAGGCGATAGTTTTACGGCAGGATTTCTGCATCAGCTTTGCCAACTGGGGGATGCGGTTTTGGATAATGCGGAGATCGCCCATCAGATGGTGGTCTACGCTTCCGCTGTGGGAGCCTTAACCACGACCCGTGCGGGGGCGATCGCGGCCCAACCTACCGCCGCAGAAGTCGATGCCTTTTTACACCTTACGGAACGTATGAACGGCCATGGCACAGGAGATTGAACGGAAATTTCTCACCCGCAATGAAGGTTGGCGGGGCTTGGCGGAGGGGGTGCTGTATCGCCAAGGGTACCTCCGGAGTGAGCGGGGCCATGGGGTTCGGGTTCATACCATGGGAACCCCGGCCCGTACCAGTGGCTTTATTGCCATCACATCGGCCCCGGCAGAGTTACCGGAAGTGCGGGATGAATTTACCATTCCCATTCAGGATGCGATCGCGATGCTAGAGACCCTCTGCATCCACTCGCGCCAATGGGAGCAGGCAGGGATCACCTACCGGGAGGGCTTTTTAAGCACGGAGGCTGATCATACAATTCGGTTTCGCCTTGCAGGCCACCGGGGATTCTTGACGATTAAAACCAAAACCGTTGGCTTGTCTCGGACGGAGTTTGAATTTGAAATTCCCAGCGATCGGGCGAAGGCACTCCTCGATCGAGTCTGTGAGCACCCCCAAATTGAAAAAATCCGCTACAAAATTCCCCAAGGTGAGGTGATCTGGGAAGTGGATGAATTTCTGGCAGAAAACCAAGGGTTAATTTTGGCGGAAGTTGAATTGCAGGATGAAGCTCAGCAGGTTGTTCTTCCGGACTGGGTTGGGGCTGAAGTTTCCGGCGATCGGCGCTACTACAACTCCTACCTCGTCAAAAATCCCTTTACAACTTGGTAAAAGGGCAGGTAAAGGGTCAGCCAATCTTCCAGCTACAATCCGCCCCGTGCACTTGACCGATATTAACTGGCCTGCCAAGCAATGTAGGGAAGGCGATCGGCCACTTGACGGGTGCTGTCTGCCTGGGCGACCAGTTGTCCAGTCGCATCCCACTGGCCTGTGACAAACATTTGCCGAGGCCCGTCTCCCATCGAGATCGGTGCAACCAAATCTCCACAGGTTACTTGCATCGTCTCTAGATTCACCGTCAATGCCCTTTGCGGATCGGCTTGTAGTTGCGCTTGCAAGGTTTTTGCCACCTCTGGTGTTACCGTCACACAGGGAACCCCCAACGCAATACAGTTGCCAAAGAAGATTTCAGCAAAGCTCTCCCCGACGATCGCCTGAATGCCCCACTTGGAAATTGCCTGCGGTGCGTGTTCCCGCGACGAACCACAACCGAAGTTGCCATTTACCACCAGAATGTTGGCTCCTTGGTACTGGGGTAAATCAAAGGGATGCTGCCTGTTTAACTGCGTCCGATCGTCTGCGAAGGCATGTTCCCCGAGGCCATCGAAGGTGACACATTTGAGAAATCGAGCCGGAATAATCCGATCGGTGTCCACATCATTGCCCACCAACGGAACGCCTCGTCCCGTAACCGACTTCACTTCGCTGACCATAGCACCTCTCCGCAAACGTGATTTAAACTCTCAGAAGTATTTAAACTCTCAGAAGTTCTAGTATATCGGCTCACGGGACTGGCTGAAACGCTGCCTTCCTACTCAAGGAGACGCCAAAATTTGGTAGAGTGAAGGGCGTTTTCTGGGGGGAATCGATCGGCCATGGCCTCTGTTGCACTGGGATTTATCACACTGGGATTGGTCACACTGGGATTGGTCACACTGGGTTCTGTCCCACTGGAAACACTCGTCGTGTTAGGACTACAGGCAATTTTATTGCTTCTGATTTTAGGATCGATTGTTTTCTATCTTGCTTGCATTGCAGTTACCTGGAACTTCTTTCGCAAAGCTGCGAGTAATAGTTCTCACCATGTCGATTCCGTTGCTAATCAAGTTTCTATTTTAGTTCCCATTTGTGGCTTAGATGCCGGAGCCTGGGAGAATTGGACTTCCCTTTGTCATCAACAGTGCGATCGCTACGAAATTCTGTTCGGCGCAGTTGACTCCGATGATCCCGCAGTTCCGTTACTTTACGAATTACAAAAACACTATCCCGATCGCGTGCGCATCTTCACTGGACTCACCCCCCGAGGTGTCAATCACAAAGACAGCACCCTCAGCTATCTCCTCGAACAAGCCCAATACGATTGGCTGATTCTGGCAGACAGCGACATTCAGGTGGCTCCAGACTATATCCAAACTGTGATTTCGCCTTTAATCAACGGCCAGATTGGCATGATTACCTGTGCCTTTATTGCCCGATCGCCGCAACACTTAGGTTCAGCGATCGCCTCCCTGGGCCGTTGCTGTGACTTTATTCCCAGTGCCCTGATTGCCCGCGCCATGGATGGCGGCCTGCGGTTCGCGATCGGGATGACCATGGCCCTCCACCGATCGACGCTGGAAGCAGCGGGCGGACTACACCTTAACCGAATTGGTTCCGACTACAACTTGGGCAAACGGGTCGCAGCAGCAGGCTATCGCGTGGAACTCTCCCACTTGATTATGGAATCCGATACTGGCAACGAACCTTTGCAGGCGGTTTACCAACGAGAGCTGCGGTGGTCACGGACAATTCGCTTCAATCGCGGTAATATTTATTACACAATTGCTTTTTGTTACGGAATCGTTTACTGTATCCCACTCCTACTATTGTCGGGATCACCCCATTGGGGGATAATAGTGAGCATCGCTACACTCATTTTGCGCTATGGACAAGCTGCAATTGCGATGTTATCCATGGGAGCCCCCAGGCTATTGCCTTGGCTGTGGGTTTTGCCCTTACGAGATTGTATGAGCTTCGGCATCTGGTTGGCTGGCTGCTTTGGCCAGCAGGTCTTTTGGCGAGGTCGTAAGTTACAAATTCGGAAGGACGGCTTAATTAGTGAACTCTAATTCTGGTCTGTTTAAATCCTGGCCTGCCTAAATTCTGGCCTGTTTAAATCCTGATTTACGCAGCTCCGGGGCTTACTGAGTTTTGCAGCTTGGTTTGAAGGAGCTTGGTTTTAAATTGTAACAATATCCTATTAATACACTATTTAATACACTATAGGTTGAGGATTAAAATTAGATTCAAACACCGCTAGTGTTTTCAATCTTTCTTTGACCAAACCTAAAGTTGGCGGCAGTCTTGATTAGACTCAAAATTATTCTGTAAATTAATAAAATATCTACGGAAAACTAGGTTGTTCTTTCTAATACAGACAAAAAGTTTAAAAAAACATTAAAATATAATTTAGATACATCTCTATATCTATTTAGTAATCTTTGTTTGTCACCGTCCCTAAAACGTTTGTGATAAAAACTAGATTTTCAAGCGGATATTGCTCACTGGAAAGTTGAAATGGCTTCGTTGAGCGATATTCAGCTGCACAGCATCCCCATGGCATCGCTGCGATTTGACATTCGCCCAGATGGATGTTGCAGGACCTTTGTTTATTGTTAGTGAATTAGATTAGTAAACCTACGGGGTTCAACCCCTCAGATACATTTTGTCCCTCCCCTTATACAATCCAACCTAGAGTATGGAGGCTTTGCCCATGACAGCATTTTTGTCGATGCCTCGCAGTGTCTATGTTCAGCAGGGCAATCTACTGGATGCCTTAATTTTCCTGTCCAGAACCCTCACCCGGATGGAAATTCATCATGTTGTAACTGGTGCTGCGGCCCTCGCACTCTACGGCTATAGCCAGCGGGTGCAGATGATTGATCTTTTGGTCACGCCTGACGGCTTACAACGGATTCAGAAGATCTTGCTCAATCAGCGACTGACGATCGTTGATGTAGATTCCCATCTCTTTTGGGATATTCGCACTGGATACAGCATCAAGCTTCATGTTGTTGAGGAGTGCTCCAATTACCATTCACGACTGCTCCACAACATGGAAGTAGTGACTTTGGACGAAGTGCCAACGTTACCTCTGGAACTCTTACTCAAACAACGTATCAAGTGCAAAATTTGTAGCCTAACCGCTGCTTAAGCTAGGTTGAGAGAACCCACTTTAGGTTGAGAAAACCTACTTTAGGTTGTTCAGATCAATGAGCTCATGGAGATCAAAAGGAACTTTGAGTTGAATGGATTTATCATATCAAAAATCCACAAGTTGCAGAGAAGAAGTTATCAATCTGCAACTTAAGCGTGAAAGCTCCCCAATTTAACAAAAGTTAAGTCGTAACTTGGAGCCTATGGGGGTGGTCTTCCATCTAGCCCCATCGGATGGGAGAGGTTACTGGGTTTCTGCTACGCGGTCAAAGGTTTGTAGCAGATAGTGGGGCCGCCGCAAGGTAATCAGATAGCCGACATAAATGAGTAGTGCAGAGAAAATCACGATCGGTAGACAAAAGGGTAAATAAAAGGCATGGCGACGATCGCGCTGCACCATTTTGCTGACTCGGTCTCGGAAAATTGCTAACTTTCCCCGATCGCCAATGGTCGGATCCTCGGCATGGGTGAGTGTAGGGTTCTGCTGACCTTGTGGCGATTTTGGCATCGGTGATTTTGGCGTCTTGGCTAATAAACGCTTTTGCCAATACAAATCGTGCCCAATCAGCAGAAATCGCCAGAAGAAGTGGTTCCAGCCATTGGGCGGGGCATGGAGCGATCGGGCTTGGGGTTGTCGCCAAATCTGATGGCCTGCCGCCAACAAATTTTGGGCATGGAGGACACAATTGCCTCGGTAGAGCGGTAAATCGGTCGGAATGGGATTTTGCAGGAGAAACGATCGGCGAAATGCGACGTTATTTAGAAAGTATTGGGAAGTTGGTTGTAGGTCTGATTCCCCTGAATATTGGGGAAAAATGTAGGTGAGAGCCATGGCTGTACCATAGAGGCCAACCCCGTTGGTTGTGGTTTCTCCGGCCACGACTTGCACGTCTGGCTGACGAAAACTCTGGAGCAATGTGCGTAACCAATGGCGATCGTAAATACAATCGGAATCATAGTAAACGACGATGTCCCCCGTCGCCCACTCTGCCCCCAGCATCTTGGCCGCATAGTATTCGGTCTGTGGCGGTGCGGTTTTTACCAATAACCAAGGGTGCTGCTGTTGCAGGCTTTCCAATAATTCCGGGGGCGTATCTCCGCTGTCGATCAGTAAGACTTCATTGGCCAAGCTGGGGGAAGGCTGCTGGGCTGCGAGGGATGCCAAGGACTTCATTAAACCCTGTGGGTCAGCCGTGGCCAAATTTTCCGTTTCCAAGATCATCGAAAACGTGGGCCAATCCTCAGCTTTTGTACTGCCATTCATCGCCGATCACTCCTCTACCTACACTTGCACATGTGCAACCACAGAAGTAGTTTCCCACAAAATTCTCGTTGATGGATAACCGGCTTATCGCTATGTAGATATATAGTGTTTTGCTTTTCCCAGCCCGATCTGAGCGCGTCACCATCCGAGGCTTAATGTATCAATCAGGATGGCAGGCAGGAGTTGTTGGACGCATTGTCTCAGGAAAATGATTCCTGCAATTCCCATCATGGCAATCAGGGTCGCAGTTCCCCCCGGAACGAGGGGTGGTACAGAGAGCGATCGCTGCTTCCAGGCCATTACCGCCGGTAAAATTCCCCCCAAAACGGAAATGCTGAACGTTCCGGTATAGTCCAAGGCGGTTAGGAAAATGCCAGGATTAAAGGTTGAAATGCCCAAGGAAGGAAACAACACTAGGGAATATAGAGAAAGTCGTTGTTTAGAATCATGGGTGCGAATCTGGAAAGCATCCTGAAAGAAGTCAATTAATCCATAGACAAATCCAATAAAGGACGTAACGATCGCAAATTCTGAAAAGATAGCAACCATGACTCCTAGGACATTACCAGAACTGCCCTCTCGCAATAGTTTTAAGGGATCAAAATGACCTTGGATATCGTGGATATGCAATCGAATGTCCGGTGAAAGGCTACAGAGGATGACCGCGTTCCACAACAGGAACATCAGGAGGGGAAGACCCGAGCCTACGACGATTGCGCGCTTGATTTTTTGTACATCTCCTTCCAGTTGGGTGGTAATGACGGGGATGACGTTGTGAAAAAACAATGCCACCAACATTACTGAAATGGCGGGGGGCAGGGCTGTCCAATCCTGGAAAATCGCTTGTTCAATCTGGACTTGACCGATCGCTAGGATGAGTAATCCCAGAAACGACATCACCACGATCGCGACTAAACCGTTATTGAAGCGTTCGATTAACTGCGATCGTCCCCAATACAGAATGCCTCCGAAGAGTCCCGTAAACAGAGCCGTCCCGACCCAGGGAATTGCGGCTAGGTGGGTCGCCATGGTTGCCACAGGGGGGATGGGAATGAATGCACTCAATTTCGCGATCGCGGATAATAAAATCTCACCACCCTGGGCAATGTAAGCCACGAGTAGCGCATAGTGCAGAAATAAGTAAGCTGCCCCTGCTAACCGTGATCCCCCTTTGCCCAGTGTCAATTCAATCATGGACAAAAAGCCTAGGGTTGGCACCCCCGATTGGCGCATCATGTGCAAGTTGACTTCCGCAATGAGCAGCCCCGAAACGACGGCATACAGCCATGCCAACAGCAGCGCGATCGTAGAAGGAATGACCCCGGCAGGCAAGGTTACGGATGGGAGGGCCAAAATCCCAGCTCCGATCGTGGTGCCTGCCACTAAGGCGGTGGCTCCCAAAACGCTGCCGGGTTGGTGGTGCAATCGGCCTTCAGTCAGCTCTAAATTGGAAAATAAACGGGTTTGGGCCATGTAAATCAACGGGAATGGGGACTCAAAGGGGACTACTGTGGTTATGTTTTAGTTGTTTTTAAGCTTTTGCTTCTTGTCTTCTGGGGGTATTTCTAGGAATCATTACAACAAGCATCGTTTTTTCCCTGTCCTATTATGACCTTCAATCTTCATCAACTCGATCGCCTCCGCCCTACTGATCCCGCAGCAGAGACCTTGCTGGAAAATTACACGATTGAACTGATTGAGCAATTTCGGGCCTCACCAGAAGGACAGGACTGGATTAAATTAGGCATGATGCCTGAAGACTCTGTGGGGAGTTGGGTGGACAATTTTCTGTATTTTGGCTTTGTCTACGGCCAACGGCCCTTGACTAAAATGAACACCACAAGCGTCAAAACGCTTCTGACCGAACTCTTTCCTCAGAAGGTGTCCCTCCATCATCCCGATGAAGCGGATTCCACGATTCCAGAATTAATCGCATTTTGGCAATTTCTGCAGCGGCAATACAAACTGCGCCAAGCAAGTGCGATTCTGAATGCACTTAAAAAAATACAGCCAGATTTTAAATCTATCATCAACGATTCCAGTAAATTTGGGTCAGCGAAAGCCTTTGTGCAAGCGGGATTTGCTGCGGGTGTAGATCTGGAGGATCCTGAAGCTGTACAAGCGTTCCAAACTGAGTTCAATCAAACGTTGCAAGCTAACCACCTAGCAGGCCAACCCCCCTCGATCGCCCCAATGCTCGGTCAGCTTCTCATCCTAATGAGTGATTCCGACTTAGAGGAAGAGTTTGAGAACGATTTAGACGACGAGGATGAAATCGAAGAATTTCCCCTTGATGATTGGTTTAATGGGGGCGAGGATGAGGATGAGGCAGTAGCGAACGAATTAGCCTTTGAGCGACAAATTCGCCAACGCAACTTTGAGGAGACCATTAGTCAATTTCAACCTTTTTCAGAAGCCTCGATCGTACAACTCAAGGCTCAAGTGATTGACGCAACTCACCCTGGTTCGATCCTCCAAGATTTCCAAACTCTACTAGATGAGATCGGGCAAGGAATTGTGGTCAGTGCCGCTCAGAAACAACTCCCCCTCAAGTTCCTGGCAGACCTCAACGATCGTTTAACCACCCCGTTGCAATTGGATTTGGCGCGACCCCAACAGAAATCCTATCCCAACATCCAAGGGCTCTATCTGTTGCTGAAGGCCACTGGATTAGCCGTGATCGCGAGTCAAGGCAGCAAATCCTTCTTACAGATTAATACTAAAGTTCTGGAATCCTGGCAAACGCTGAATCCTACGGAAAAGTACTGCACGTTGCTGGAAGCTTGGCTCGTCCGTAGCCACGAAGCGATGCTCGATCCTCAGGCACGATCGCCTCTCAACGAAGGTGCAAAGGTGTTTTGCCACTGGCCACACCTCAGTCCGAACCTCCCACAGACAACGAGAAAAACGACGAAAAGACAAGAACCTTTAGCAGAATCCATTCTGTTGAAATACTACTTAGGGCTACATAATTTGAGCCTAATGGCCCTGTTTGGCTTCGTAACCCTGACCTCTGATAAACCCGCTAAGGGCAAAGGTTGGAACCTCAAAAAAGTTGAACAACAACCCTGGGGTCACAGTATCTTACAACTCTACGGTCAAGCTATGCTCAACCATGATTTTATCTGGCAGTTCGAGCAAGATCCTTACATGCCAATGGGTGAACTTCAGCCAACTTTTCAGAGCTATTTCCCTCACTGGCAACAAACTTTGTGGGTGGATAAACCCGAATTTTCTGACGGAGTCTACGTTTTCAAGGTCTCCCTAGATAAAGTTTGGCGCAAGCTGGCGATCGATAGCCGGTTGCCTTTATATCAGTTAGGCAGGGCTATTCTATCTGCCTTTGATTTTGACGATACGATGCATTTAGACATGTTTGAATACGTAACGCCCTACGGGATGACTGAGCGAGTGCACCATCCCTACGCTGAAGGTCGTCCCAAGACCACGAAGGTTGCGATCGGAACTCTGCCTTTACGGGTAGGGCAATTGATGAAGTACATCTTTGACTTTGGTGACTGGTGGGAATTTCAGATCTTGCTAGAGGCGATCGAACCCGCTACAGATGGAGAAAACTATATAGAACTTCGCGCACAAAAAGGAACAGCCCCACAGCAGTACCCGGATTACGATGAAACTTGGTGAGCAATTCGTCCAGGGTGATGGGCTGTAGGGCTTTGAACGGGGCAACAAGGTGCCAGTTTATTGAATGGCCTTCATGAGGAATTCAGCAATTTGGATCAACTCACCTTTGTTAAAGTGATCCAATAGCGCACGGGCTGCGCCTTTGGGGTCGGCGGGAATTGCCACTTGGCGCTGGCGGGTTGCAACGGGGGCCGAGGCTCCGTTGCCGTTCGAGGGGCCATTGCCATTAGAAACTCCATTGCCGTTGGCGACCCCATTGCCACTTACCATGGGAGCCACGGTTTCGGGAACCGGGGTTGGGGTGCTTGCAGGCGCGGGTGTAGCCTTTGCAGCGGGGGCCGTGGTTGGGCCGCCTGTACCCACAAATTTTTGTAAGGCGTGGCTGGGCAGAATTTCGCTGGCTCGTCCGGTCAGGAGGAGGTCGCTGGCCTGCTTCAGTTCTTTGATGATCAGGGGAGCTAAGTGGGCAAAACTAGCATTGGGATTGGCGATCGCCCGTTGTGCGGTCTGTACGGTTAACACCCAAGGCTGCGAAGTTTTATCGAGCTGCGCTAACTTGACACAGAGCGTCATCAACTGTTGTCGCCCCTTGGGGGAATCCCCCTGCTTGAACAGTTGCAGCATCAACTTCAGAATTTGATTCACCTGAGCGGCTGCATTGGCAGGCAAGGTGCTAGTAGGTGCCGCTGCTGCTTCCGATGAGATCAAGCCATTTAAGTGTTTACCCAGTGCTGCAAAGGCAGGTGCGGAATCGCGCAATGCCCGATCGGCGTCTTCCTGCCGTAGGCCAAAGGGACTTTGCAGGGCTTCTACCAGTGCTTTTAGGGCGTCAAATCCTTTCAGAAAGTGGTCTTCAAGTTTGCGATCGATTTTGACCGGATTTTCTTTGAGGATTTTGAAATAATCTTCCAGATGGTGAGAGATTTTTTGAATGCTGTCGAACCCCAGCATGGCCGCGCCACCTTTGACTGAGTGCGCTGCCCGAAACAGCTGATTCATTTCTTCAGCATCCGCCATCGTAGCTTGAAGGTTGAGCAACCCCTGTTCGATCGTGTCGAGGTGCTCTTTAGCTTCTTCGATAAAATATCCTAAAATTTGCTGCTGTTTGGTTGATTGCACCACAGCTTGGCTCCCAAGTTTATCAGTAGACGGTGACGACGTTTGAACCCCAAGGTATCCCAGAAATTTAGAAACCGCTGTGACTTCAAACCATTGGAGAACAATTAGAAGCCCAGCATGAGATAACTTTGGGAGGATGAACCTTCTCTTATGCTGAGTATGCCCAGCGCCCTAGGGAACTCACGATCTGCGTAGGGTTTTCAGCCAGTTGACTGAAACAGATCCGCAGCATCCTATCACGTTTGGTGGAGCTAGGCGATCGGGTTGTCCCTTGATAACTCTAGAGCCGCTGCTGAGGAGGATTGAATCTAGCACCATGGACTGTCCCAGATTCAGATTTGCCGTGCGGTTTGGCAACTTAAAGTCGTGGGAGTGGGCTGTCTCTATTTTGAACGATCGCGTCGCCTACAACCTACAAGTTAATCCCCAAGTACCCTAAAACTCGGTAGAGTAGAAAAGCTGCAAAGCAAGACGAGGACTGCACTGTGATACCGCGTCATTTCAACACCACCGGGCCTTGCAAACCTGAATTTCACTACATGCTACCGCCGATCGTACGGTTGCCAAATTTGGTGCGGTTGATTGAACAGGCTAATTATTTTGTCATCCATGCGCCCCGTCAAACTGGAAAATCAACCGCAATGTTAGCCCTGGCAGAACAGTTAACGGCAGCGGGGAAATTTACCGCCGTGATGGTGTCCGCTGAAGTGGGACAACCGTTTTCCCAGGACACCGACAAAGCAGAACGGGCCATCCTAGGTTCCTGGCGACGGGCAGCGGAAGATCGCCTACCCGAGGAACTGCACCCACCCGCTTGGCCACAGGCAGACCCCGGACAACGTATTCAAGCTGCCCTGAGAGCCTGGGCGAAGGCATCCCCCCGCCCCCTTGTGATTTTGATTGATGAGATTGATGCATTACGCGATCAGGCGTTGTTGTCCATGCTGCGGCAACTGCGGGATGGATTTCCCGATCGGCCCAAGAACTTCCCCCAGTCGATCGGCTTGATTGGTTTACGGGATGTCCGGGACTACAAAATTTCCAATGGAGGACGGGATCATTTACAGACCTCCAGCCCATTTAATATTAAAGTTGGTTCATTCACCCTCCGCAATTTCAATCCGGCAGAAGTTGCAGAACTCTACGCCCAACACACTGTCGCAACGGGACAGATATTCACACCCGAGGCCATTCAGCTTGCATTTGACTTGACCCAGGGCCAGCCTTGGCTCGTCAATGCCTTAGCCAAGGAAATTGTTGAAGTCATTGCTCCTGACCCAGCAACGGCAATTACGATCGAACATTTGCAAATCGCGAAAGAAACCCTCATTCGGCGGAAAGATACACACCTGGATAGTCTCGCGGAGCGACTACGCGAAGAACGGGTGCGGGTGATTTTGGAACCAATCATGGCAGGGCAGGAATTGGCCTTGACCCATGACGACGATCGGGATTTTCTTGTGGATTTAGGGTTACTACGCCGGGAGGATCAGGGGGGATTAGTGATTGCAAATCCCATTTATCAGGAGATTCTACCGCGAGTCTTGGCACAGGGTGCACAGGACAGCTTACCCAAAATTTCGCCGACTTGGCTAACGACCACGGGGGAATTAAATTTGGATGCGTTGCGAGAAGCGTTTATGGCTTTCTGGTTGCAGCATGGAGAACCGTTATTAAACAGTGCGGCCTACCATGAAATTGCACCCCATTTGGTGCTGATGGCGTTTTTACATCGGGTGGTCAATGGTGGTGGTACGTTAGAGCGGGAATATGCGATTGGGCGCGATCGGATGGACTTGTGTTTGCGTTATGGGGCTGTTGTTTTAGGCATTGAAATTAAAGTACAGCGGGATGATGGTCGAGATCAACTAGCGCGGGGCTTGACGCAGATTGAGGGATATTTGGCCCGGTTAGGGTTGGAGTTTGGCTGGTTGGTCATTTTCGATCGACGCAAGGAAGTATTACCGATCGAACAGCGGTTGAGATCGGAGGAACAACGGACAGAATCAGGTCGGGTCATTACTGTGATTCATGCATAACTATGATTAATGTATCTATCGTATGTATATATGCATTAGTGCAATGGCGAATGTAATTGGAATCGAATCGAATTGAATCAAAATTGTTGAACGAAGCGTTGCTGGACTTTCACTTCAGGATTACCCGATCGAAGGTTCACATTGAATTTCATTACAAAATTTTGGCATCTCCTGACCTCTCCCTGACAATAGACAGCATCAATCGTCAATGCTTGGCTGATCGGATAGGAGCATTCAGGGGACTATGGTTAGATTGCGCCGAATCTGCAAACCCATGGGCTCAATCACGGGCTCAATCACGGGCTCAATCATGGCCTGCGAACTGAGCCTGAGCCTCTTCCTCAGTCCCTCCAGCCTCGCCCAAAGCCCCGCCTTCAGCGATCTCTCCGGCCATTGGGCCGCTGCCTGCATTACCAACCTCAACGAAACGGGCATCATCAGCGGCTATCCCGATCGCACCTTTCGCCCAGATACCGAGGTGAGCCGTGCTGCCTTTGCCGCCATGGTGACCAAAGCCTTTCCCCAGATGGCCCCCGTGCGATCGGCCCAAACCTTTCGCGATGTACCCGCCGCCTTTTGGGGGGCCGCCGCCATCCAGCAAGCCTACCGCGCCGGATTTTTCTCAGGTTTTCCCGACGGTACCTTTCGGCCCAATGCGGCCATTACCCGTGCCCAAGCCTTAACAGCCTTAGCCAGTGGCTCCCAATGGAAGGCCCAGCGATCGGTCAAAGCGACCCTGGCCAGCCTGAAAGATGCCCAAACCATTCCCAGTTACGCCGAAGGTGCGATCGCTGCTGCGCTGGAGAAAGGTGTTGTTGTTAATTATCCCGAAGCCCAGAAGCTCAACGCCGATCGCGTTGCCACCCGTGCAGAACTCGCTGCCTTTCTCTGCCAAGCACTACCCAGCACGAACGGACTGATTGCCAAAACCTATCTGCCAGCGATTCCGAATTCATCTCCTGCCCAATGCAAAGAAATTCGGAGCGTGTGGCTGACGAATATTGATAGTGATGTTTTTTTTGATGCCGATCGCTTAAAACTTGCGATTCAAACACTGCATGCTCAGGGGTTTAATACGATTTATCCTGCCGTGTGGAATTGGGGCTACACGCTCTATCCCAGTGAAGTCATGCAGCGCAAAATCGGCTTGGCGATCGACCCGCGTCCCGCAGGATTACAGGGGCGGGACGTCTTGCAGGAAATGATTACCGAAGCCCATCGGCTGGGGATGACGGTTGTTCCCTGGTTTGAATTTGGCTTTATGGCTCCAGCGGATTCGGAACTGGCGGCAAAGGCGAAGGATTGGCTGGCGCAAACTCAAACGGGAGAAACCACGTGGTTGGAAGGTTCGGATGTGCGGGTTTGGCTCAGTCCCTTTCGATCGGAGGTTCAGCAATTCATTCTTGATCTGGTGACCGAGATTGTGGGTCGTTACGATGTGGATGGGATTCAGTTTGATGATCATTTTGGTTTACCTGTAGAGTTTGGCTATGAGGCTGCGACGGTGGCGTTATATCAGAAGGAGAATGGTGGCAAGCAACCGCCCAAAGCTGTGAATGATGCTGGCTGGGTGCGTTGGCGAGCTGATAAAATGACCCAGGTGATGACGAAGGTTTTCAAAGCGGTGAAGGCGAAGAATCCCAAAGCCAAAATCTCCCTCTCACCGAATCCCTACAGTTTTGCCTACAACAAGTCGCTTCAGGATTGGCGTAGTTGGGAACGGCAGGGGTTGATTGAAGAGTTAATTGTGCAGGTCTACAAGGATAGTTTTGCAGGGTTCGATCGGGAACTGACTCAACCCGAATTCGTAGCGGCCCAGAAGCATATTCCTACTGGGGTTGGCATTCTATCAGGATTGCGGGGCAAGAAGGTGCCTATGACGCAAATTCAGCAGCAGGTGAAAGCAACGCGCGATCGGGGCTATGGCGGGGTTTCGTTCTTTTTCTATGAAACGCTATGGAACATGACTGGAGAATCGGCCAGTCAACGTAAAGCTGATTTTAAAGAATTGCTAGAAATCCCACCAATCAATTGTAATTAATATTTTCAATTTGCTTTTAAATGATTGCAGGAGTGGACAACAATTCTATAGCCTTTCCATCAATAGCGTGATGCTTTAGCGCCAGTGGTGCCACCAGTTGCCAGCAGATTCTCGATTCACCGTTTCCTGGGATTCAAACCCAATTACCACCTGGTTTCTGCCTGCTATTGGATAATTGTAATCATCCAATATACTGCGCAGTTGCTGCATAAATTCCCGATCGTTGATTAGTTTCTGTTTTTCAGCATCTGTTTGCACGCAAATCCAGAACACTAAATTGGCAGGATGAATGTCATTGGCTCCGTAATAATCCACCCAGTATTTTTTAGTAATCTTTGTTGCAGCCAATTGCGTCAAGGCTTGCCCGATTTGGGTGGTGAGTTCTTGGATAGGGATATCAGCCATGGTTACAAGTTCGATCGTGAGTTTGCAGGATTCGTCGGTTTCTCTAGCTTAGCTAACAGACTGTTCTTCAAACTGGGCTATTTTTCTTCCAGGAAACAAGGTTAATATTTTTTGACACTATACGGTTGACTTGGGGTGGTTTTGTCCGTAGTGTAGTTTTTCAGAGCGATCGCCATGGACATCCTTCTTTCAATGGGTTGGTATGAAGCATGGGGTCGCTGGGATCCAAAAATTTAGGGCACTACCCTTTGTTGCGGCGAACAACTCCGGGTAGCTATTCCCCCGCGCTGTTCTAACCAGCAAGGAGGCTTGATGAGGATTTTAGCATCTGACCGAGCCACTCTTGTTTGTGATGTCAAACGGGGTGGCTCTAAATTTTTGGGCTTTCTTCCGTTCTCATCCCCGGCCCTTCTCCCGCAGGCTACCGTGTACACACAAGTCGGAATAAACTAGGAAAAAGCGTAACTACTCAGGCTTAAAAAAATAGAGAGTTTTTACAAGAATCCAGAAAAAGCAGTTAATTTAGCATTCTATTAGGGACTAGAG